>DATCMB010000023.1:300000-464579 GCA_036563615.1 Candidatus Binatia bacterium | reverse complement strand
AGCGGGCGCGCGACCTTCGCCGCGCGCCCGCCGTACATCAGTCAATCAGCAGCAGCTCAGCTCAGAACTGCGCCTTCCGGTACATCGTCACCACCGCAGCACCACCCAACCCCAGGTTGTGCTGCAGCGCGATCTTCGCGTCCTTCACCTGACGCTTGTCCGCCTCGCCGCGCAGCTGCCAGTTGAGCTCCGCGCACTGCGCAAGGCCGGTCGCGCCGAGCGGGTGGCCCTTCGAGATCAGGCCGCCCGACGGGTTCACGACCACCTTGCCGCCGTAGGTGTTGGCGCCGGAGTCGATGAACTCGCCCGCCTTGCCCTCGGGGCAGAGGCCAAGCGCCTCGTAGGTGATCAGCTCGTTCGCCGAGAAGCAGTCGTGCAGCTCGACGACGTCGACGTTCTCGGGGCCGTAGCCGGACTGCTCGTAGACGCGGCGCGCGGCCTCCTTGGTCATGTCGTAGCCGACGAGCTTCATCGAGCTCTTCTCCTCGAAGGTGCTCGGGAAGTCGGTGGTCATCGCCATGCCGAGGATCTCGACCGCCTTCGCCTGCAGGCCGTGCTTCTTGACGAAATCTTCGCTTGCCAGGATCGCGGCCGCGCCGCCGTCCGAGGTCGGACAGCACTGCAGCTTGGTCAGCGGATCCCACACCATCGGTGCCGCCTTGATCTGCTCGAGCGAGTACTCGTCCTGGAACTGCGAGTACGGGTTGTTCACCGAGTGCTTGTGGTTCTTCCAGCCGATCTTGGCGAAGTGGTCCGGCGTCGTGCCGTACTTCTCCATGTGCTCGCGGCCGGCGTTGCCGAAGAACTGCGGCGCGACCGGAGCCGCACCGACGCCACGGAGCTCGTTCATCAGCATGAACTGCTTGTCCATGGGGTTGGTGCGGTCGTTGTACTTGACGCCGAGCGAGCCCTTCTCCATCTTCTCGAAGCCGAGCGCGAGCACGCAGTCGGCGATGCCGCCCTCGATGAACTGCTTCGCCATGAAGAGCGCGGTCGAGCCGGTCGAGCAGTTGTTATTGACGTTGTAGATCGGGATGCCGGTGAGGCCGAGCTGGTAGACGGCGCGCTGCCCGCAGGTCGAGTCGCCGTAGCAGTAGCCGACGCACGCCTGCTCGACGAGGTCGTAGCTGATACCCGCGTCGGCGAGGGCCTTCTCGCCCGCTTCCTTCGCCATGTCGGGGTAGTCCCAGTTCCTCGCACCGGGCTTCTCGAACTTCGTCATGCCGACGCCGACGACGTACACTTTGCGACCCATGCTGCTTGGCTCCTTCTCGTTGCGTTGTGCGCGTGTTGGAGGGGGTCCCGACCGGATGGTCGGGTGCGCTCAGATCAGCAAAAGTGCACGCGCCATGCAACGTTTGTGGAGAGGCGCCGGGCGGCCGGCCAACGTGCCCGAGCCTGAGCATCGAGCGCCGCTGGTTGGGTGAGCGGCGTCGCTCCTCTAGGGTGCCAACATGCCTCGCAAGCCAACCAAGGCGACACGCATCCAGGTCAAGATCGGCGAGGCGAGGGCGCGCTTCTCCGAGTTCGTGCGCCGGGCTCTCGCGGGCGACGAGGTGATCATCGCCGAGGCCAAACGCCCGATCCTGCGGCTCGTGCCCGTGACGGGGGGCGTGCCTCGGAAGCCAGGCTCGGCGAAGGGCACGATTCGCATGGCCGCGGATTTCGACGCCACACCGGACGAGTTCTCCGACTACGTGGCGTGACGCTTCATCTCGGGCCCCACGCGCAGCTCTGTGGGTGTCGCGGTCGCCAACGGCACGCGCGTCTCGCACCTCACCCCCGCCGCAGCCGGTACCACCGCGGCGCCGCGCCGACCTTCTCGAGCACCCACGGCAGCTCCGCGTCCTGCGCCAGCTCGTCGGTGATCGTCCACCCGGGGTAGATGCGCTCGATCTCCGCGCGGTCGAGGCCGCGCGGCAGCGGCGGCCGGCGGCCGGGCGCAAAGGCGATCATCAGCAACGTCGCGTCGGGCGCGGCGAGCGCGGTGACCGCGCGCCCCACCGCGAGGCACTGCTCCGGCGTGAGGCCGTGCACGGTGCCGAAGTCGAGGAACAGGCGGAAGCCGGGCTCGAGGTGCAGGGCCGCGAGGTCGGTGACGTCGCCGAGGCGAAAGTCGACGCTCACGCCCTGCGCGCGAGCGCGCTCGCGCGCCCGCTCGATCGCCCGCGGCACAGCGTCGACGCCAACCACCTGCCAGCCGCGGCGCGCGAGCTCGACGGCGTGGATGCCGCTGCCGCAGCCGAGGTCGAGCACACGGCCGTACGGCGGCTCGCGTCCTTCTTCCTCGCGGTCGAACAGCGCCGCGAGCTGACGCGCGACCGACGGTTGCTCGAGAGCTTGCTCCCACGGCGTCACGCCAAGCCAGTACGCGATCCGATAGAAGAGGCTCATCGACCCTTCCCTATTGCCAGCTCGGACAGCTCACGCGAGCCTGCCATCTGCGCCACGCCCCGGTTACGCTGCGCCGCGATGAGCACCTTCGAGCCCTACGTCCGTCCCGCGATCCCCGCCGACCGCGACGTCCTCGTCGAGTTCGCCTGCGCGATGGCGCGCGAGACCGAGCAGCGCGAGCTCGACGTCGCCACCGTGCGCGCCGGCGTCGAGGCGCTGCTCGCCGACCCGACGCGCGGTCGCGTCTTCGTCGTCGACCTGGGCGGACGCGCGGTCGCGACCCTCATGCTGACCCTCGAGTGGAGCGAGTGGCGCAACGGCTTCCTCTGGTGGATCCAGAGCGTCTACGTCGCGCCCGAGCACCGCCAGCGCGGCTTCTACCGCATGCTGCACGAGCACGTGCGCGCGCTCGCACGCGAGGCGGGCGACGTCCGCGGGCTGCGCCTCTACGTCGAGCGCGACAACCGTCGGGCGCAGGCCACCTACCGGCGGATGGGGATGGAGGAGACGGGGTACCTGGTCTACGAGGAGGAGATCCGCCGCGCCTGACGGCCGCGATGACTCGACCTTCCCCGCGGCGCCTCGCGCCACGTCCGCGACACCCGCGATCTCGTTGACTCCATCGGCCGGTGGCGTAGCGTCGGTCGGCGTCCGCTCGGGCGCCGAGGAGACCACCATGAGCCAGCCTGGCGCGACGCTGCGACCGATGACCGAGCGCTACCGGCGTCCGGACTGGGTGCGGCGGATGAACGCCATGGCGGACGCGGTCGGCGGCGACGCGCGCCGCATCGTGCCGATCGACGCGGACGACCTGCTACAGCAAGCGGAAGCGTCGCTCGGCTTCGCTCCGCGCGGCGACTTCGGCGACCCGACCTGGCGCGAGCGCTTCACGCGCCTCGCGCGCGCGACCGACGCCTCCGACATGCACGTCGTCGGCCGCCTGATGACGCGCGAGGAGCTGCTGCGCGGGCTGCGCACGCGCTTTCTCCTGACCCGCGAGCTCGACGTCAATCCAAGCATCACGGACCAGCCCATCGAGGCGCCGATCGTCGTCACGGGCCCCGCACGCTCGGGCACGACGATTCTCTTCGAGCTGCTGTGGCTCGATCCCGACCTGCGCGCGCCCGTCGCCTGGCAGGCGCTGCACCCGCTGCCGCGCGCGCAAAGCAAGCAGGACGAAGAGCGGCGGCTGCGCGCGACCGAATGCGAGCAGGAGCTGTGGGCCGACGTGCAGCCGGAGTTCGCCGCGATCCACGAGCTGCGCTCGGATCTCCCGGTCGAGTGCGTGACCCTCACCCTGCCCTGCTTCTGCGGTCCGCACTGGGCGATGATCGCGCAGCTCGAGGGCTTCGAGATCGACAGCGTCGCGATGTACGACTTCCACCGCCGCGCGCTGCAGGTGATGCAGCACGGGCTGCCGAAGCGCACCTGGCTGCTGAAGACGCCGGGCCACCTCGCGACCCTCGAGCTGCTGTTCGCGATCTACCCGGACGCGTGGGTCGTGCAGACGCACCGCGACCCGGCGAAGACCATGCCGTCGACGGTCAGCACGACCGCGATGGTGCAGTGGATGCGCACCGACCGCGTCGACGTCACCTCGCTCGCCGCCGCGATCGAAGCCGTCTTCACCTGGGCCCTGAACCACAGCGTCGAGCTGCGCACGACCGCACGCGGCACCGTGCCGGATCGCTTCGTCGACGTGCACTTCGACGCGCTGATGCGCGACCCTGTCGGCACGCTCGAGCAAGCCTACGCGCGCATGGGACGTCCGTTCACGAGCGCGCACGCAGAGCGCATCCGCGCCTACCTGCGCGAGAAGCCGAAGGGCAAGTTCGGCACGCACCGCTACGCGCCCGAGGACTGGGGCTTCACCGCCGAATCGCTGCGCCGCAACCTCGCGCCGTACATCGAGCACTTCGGCGTCGCGCTGGAGAACTGAGATGAGCGACAGCGAGATCCAGACCGAGAGCCGCAAGGCGTTTCGCGAGCTGCTCGCGAGCCTCGCCGAGATCGAGCGTCGCTGGGCGAGCGCCGAGTGGAACCTGATGGGCCCCGCGGACGTCGCCGACGCGCACCGCGCGCTCATGCACCTGATCGGCGGCGGCATCACGACCTTCTTCGAGGCCGATCACACGCGCCCGCGCTTCCAGCGCATCGTCACCCCGACGCTCAAGTTCTCGGGCGACAACGCGGACGCGATCTACCACGACGCCGACGTCCATCCGGACTTCCAGTACGTCGTGCGTGGACGGATGGACGGTGCGGTCTACGTCTCGCTCACCGTCGAGTGCGACACGCGCGACGGCAGCATGGCGAGCCGCACCGCGGGCGTGATCAACGACACGCAGTTCGACGTCGACTCGGACGGCCGCTTCGAGATCCGCCTCGGCGGGCCGCCGCAGGAGCGCAACTGGCTCCCGCTCGAGGAGCACGCGACGCGCATCACGACGCGCCACTACTACGAGAACGAGCGTCCGGCCGCGGCGGATCCGACGCGCAACGCGGCGCTCGAGATCGAGGTGATCGAGCCGAAGACGCCGCCGCCGCCGTCACCGAACGACGCGTCGATCGCGCGCGCGATCCGTCGCGTCGAGCGCTTCGTGCGCTCACGCACGCTCGAGCAGCTCCCGATGGCGAAGCGCGAGCAGCCGGCGTTCGTCTCGATCGTGCCCAACCAGTTCCCGACGCCGGTGCGCCCCGACACCTTCGGGCTCGCCGCGTTCGACGCGCACTACTCGATGGCGCCCTTTTTCCTCGGCCCCGACGACGCGCTGGTCATGACCGGACGCTGGCCGCGGTGCCGCTGCGCGAACGTGTCGCTGTGGAACCGCTTTCTGCAGACGCTCGACTACGCGAATCGTCCGGTGTCGCGGAATCGCGCGCAGACGAAGCTGCGTTCCGACGGCAGCTTCGAGATCGTGCTCGCGCACCGCGACCCCGGCCACCCGAACTGGCTCGACACCGAGGGTAAGGCGCTCGGGCTCGTGTTCTGGCGCTTCTTCCTCGCCGAGGAGGAGCCGGAGACGCCGCAGGCGCAGGTCGTGCCGTTCGCGGAGGTCGCGACGGCGGGCCGGCGCTGAGCGTCGATCGACGTCCAGCCGCCCGCCGCCGCGTCCGTCGTCACCGCAACGGGCTCGCTCTCACCCCGGAACGGTGTCGAACGTCGGCACGCCCTCCGGCACGTGGTGAAACTTCTGCTTGTCCTTGAGGAAGATCACCATCTGCGGGGAGTCGAACACGCTCGGATCGTCGAGCGTGCCGACCTTGATCAGGCAGACGCCCGCGAGCCTGGGCGACCGGGTGAGCAGGTGCGTCCCGCACTCACCGCAGAACTCGCGCGTCACCGGATCGGACAGATCGCTGCGCTTGAACTGCTTCGGCGTGCCCTGCACGTACGAGAAGCCCGACTCGAGCATGCCGACGACGACGTTCGGATGCCCGCCCGAGATGTACTGGCACTCGCGGCAGTGGCACTGCCCCTTCATCACCGGATCGCCGGTCGCCTTGTAGCGGACGGCGCCGCAGTAACACCTTCCCGTGAGCTCCATGGTCCCTCCTTACTGCTGCTGATCCTCTTTCTGCTGCGCGATCATGATGCGGTTGCCGCACGCGTCGTCGAAGATCGCGTACTTGACGGCGCCGCGTCGATCGGCGGCACGCTGAACGCGACGCCGAGCCCCGCGAGACGCGCGTACTCGGCGTCGAGATCGTCGACGTGGAACATCGTCAGCGGGATGCCCGCGTCGTAGAGCGCCTTCTGCTGGTCGTCGACGAGCACGCTCGTCACCTTGATCCTCATCGCTCTCGCGTTCCCCTCGATCCGGCGTGGGATGTTGCGCTCTCCCCTAGCACCGGACCACGGTCACGAGCGAAGCGCGCGTGCGTGCCTCGGCTCCGCGACGTCGACCGAGTTCACCCGACGCTTCGGGCGGCGGGCTGCGTCTCGTGCAGCGACAGGATCAAGCCCTCGTCCGGCTTGATCCGGCCTTCCACCCCGTCGCGGTACACGGCCTCGACCGCCTCGGGGCCGCGCTTGTGGATGATCCGCAGCCAGCCCTCGGTCTCGCCGAGGAAGGTGCGCCACGCTTCTGCCATGCGCGTCTGCAGACCGCCCGGCCCCCACTCGCGGTTGCGCTTCTCGATCTGACCGGGCGCGAAGAAGAGCTCGGGCTTCGCGCCGGGCAGGTCCTCGGGGACGCCGCCGAGCTTCTCCCAGTGCGTGACGCCGACCTGCGAGCTGTACTTGACGCCGTCGCCGAGGTGCCGGTGCACCGCGGTGATGACCTCGGCGTTGCCCGCCATGTCGACGAGCACGATCGGCTCGTCCTTCGGCAGCTTCGCGATCGAGCCGTAGGCGAGCACCTGGTCGTAGCAGCCGACCCGCTCGACGAACGCGACGTTCGCAGGCGACGTCAGCCCGACCACGCGACACGCGCCGCGCCGCTTCAGATTCCAGGCGCACGACAGCGCCGTCTTGCTCGACGCGCTCGCGAGCACCACCGAGCGCGCGCCGAAGAAGCCGTTGTCCGCGAAGAAGTCGTCGAGCAGGAAGCCCGTCGCGAACAGCGGCCAGAGGAGCATCATGCGGTCCTCGTAGCGCGGGTCGTAGCTCGGGTCGCCCGACAGACGCGTGTACTGGTTGTAGAGCGGCGGCAGCTCCTGGCGGTGCGGCGTCGCGTCGACGAAGCCGCGCTCGCTCACCTGCGTCGGGATCACCACGAGGTGCGTCGACATCGGCAGGTAGCCGTAGATGCGCTCGCCGCGCGTGAGGCCGCTCGTGCCGGGGTCTTCCACGACCCCGATTCCCCAGACGGGGATGCGACCCCAGCCTTCCTCGGCCGGGAAGAACTTCCAGTAGCCGATCATGTCGCCGACCACGCCGTAGGTGACGTTGTTCGCGGTGAAGCCGAACGCCTCGACGCGCAGCAACGCCTGCCCGGAGCCGGGCTCGACGCGCGGCGGCGGCGACGACACGAAGCGGCAGCGACGAAGATCCTGGCGGTCGACGAGAAAGTCCATGGAGGCGCACCTTTGCCGATCTCGCGACCTGGAGCCAGAGGCGCGGGGTGTCGGCGCCCGATCCTCGGCGACACCACGCGAAGTCTTGCGCAGCACGTTCGGCCGTGATCGGGATAGGGGCCGCCTTCATGCGATCGCCGAGCTGCTCGCCGGCGGCTCGCCGATCAGCCCGCAGATCGCGCGCTACCTGCTGCAGAGCTTCCAGCGCGAGCGCTCGCCGGCGCCCAGCGACGAGCCGCCGATCCTGACCGCGCGCGAGCTCGAGATCCTGACGCTGGTCGCGAAGGGCTTCAGCGTCGCGGAAGTCGGCGAGCTGCTCGGCATCGCGACCCGCACCGTGACGACCGCCATCCCGGTGCCGATCTGCGCGAGCGTGATCTGCCGGAAGTACGTCCAGTCGTGGCGCCCGACGAGCGCGTCGCGCCCGCCGACCCAGATCCGTCCGAGGCGCCCGAAGTGGTGCGGGTACGCGTACAGCAGGACGTCGACGTGGTCGTCGCGGCCGTTCAGCAGCGCGCTCGGAAAGGTGAAGTACAGCGGACGGCTGAAGTTGTGCGCGACCGGCTCCTCGAGCGAGCCGCCGTCGCCGATCCAGTGCCCGTTGACGAACACGGCGGCGTTCATGTTGACGTCGGGCAGGTAGACCGCGCAGCGCCGCGCGCCGTCCTCGGCGGGCGGCAGCGCGAGACGATAGCGGCCGAATCCCCCGACGCCCGGACGTCGCGCACGCCAGGCGTCGGGCAGCGTCAGCGACGTCGTCGGCGCGTCTTCGGACGGAGGCTCGGTCTCGCTGCCGAGCGCGAAGTCGGCGACAGCGAGCCGCGCCGGCTTGCGCGGGCAGCCTGCCGCCGCCGACTCGCGGACCAAGGCGAGCAGCACGAGCGACGCGCACGCGCACACGAGGCGCGTGGGAGCGCAACTAAAGGAAAGAGATCCTAGCCAGCGAGAACGGCGCGGAAGCGCTCCGCGATCGTGGTCGCGGTCTCACGTGCGTCGGCGAGGATCGAGTCGGCGGTACGACGAACGTCCTTCCAGGATTCGCCCGCGGCGGCGGAGAGCTTCTGCACCGTCCGCATCGCCTCCTTGCGCCGCGTCTCGAGCCGCTTGAGCTGCGTCTGCGCGTCCCGGCGCAGGTCGCGCACGCGACGGCGCGCGTCGGCCTGGATCTTCTTCTCCGCCTGGCGCAGCGACTTGCGGATGTCGCCGATGGTCTTCTCCAGGCGCTTGACGCCTCGCTGCAGCTCCAAGTACGCGGCGCGCGCCTCGCGCGGCACCGTGGTCTGCACGCGACGCGCCGCCTGCGGGCGGCTCGTGCCGCGGCGCGCGGCGGTCGTCTTGCGAGACTTTTTCTTGACCGTTCTGGTTGCCATCGCGTCCTCCCTCCGGCGGCACGACCGGTTGCCGTTCCCTGCTCCTTATCACGGTGGGCACGCGAAAGAGTAAGGTCAAACGCTACGGCTCGGCGCCGAGCGCCCGGTTGAGCGGCACGACGACGAACGCCCAGGCGAAGGCGTAGATCGTCGGCGTCCAGAGGACGAGCAGCGCGACCGCCGGAAACCACTCGCCGCGCAGCGCGAGCCAGCCGTTGGCGGCGAGCGCCGCGCCGACGCCGAGCAGCGCGCCCCATGCGGCCGGCGCGACGCGCGGCCGCAGCCGCACCCAGAGCACGTTCCAGAAGCCCCACGCGATCGGCAGCAAGAAAAATGGGACGCTCACCGCGACGACGTCGCCGAACATCGCCCGGAGCAGCGCGCGTCCCGCGTACGGCAGGACGAGCGCCGTGCCGGCGATCGCGGCGCCGATCACGTAGGCCTGGAGATCGCGCCGACGCATGCTCTAGAGCAACCCCGACGCGGCGAGGAAGCGCAGCGGCTCGGGCACGAGCAGCGGTGTCGCGACCGCGACCAGCGCGGCGAGGCGCCAGCCCCAGCCGAACTCCGGCAGCTCGAGCGTCACGCGCTCGTTCGCCTTCAGCTCGCGCAGCCGCGCGCGCAGGCGTGGCGTCAGGTCGGGTGGCGGCGGCGTCGCCGCGCGGATCATTCCGAGCGTTCGCATGTCACTCCTTTCCAGGCTCCAGGTCGCGCAGCGCCTCGCGCAAGCGACGCAGCCCGTGGTGCAGTCTCGACTTGACGGTGCCGAGCGAGACGCCCGTCACCTGCGCGATCTCCTCGAGCGGCAGCTCGCCGAGCAGGCGCAGCGAGCAGACCTCGCGCTGCGCCGTCGGCAGGCTCGCGAACGCCGCCCGCACGCGGCGCTCGAGGCCGGGGTCGACGCCCGTCCGCGACGTCGTGGGCGGCTCGGCGTCGAGCGACGCGAGCGGCAGCCAGCCCCACAGCCGCTGCGCCCGGATCCGGTTGCGGGCGAGGTTGCGCGCGATCGTCCAGACGAACGGCCGCAGCGGCTCGCCCGGACGCACGCG
This sequence comes from Candidatus Binatia bacterium, assembly GCA_036563615.1. Classification (NCBI taxonomy): domain Bacteria; phylum Candidatus Binatota; class Binatia (SeqCode); species Binatia bacterium. Next base: position 454,747 of record DATCMB010000023.1, on the reverse strand, counting down.
GTCGCGGTGCTCGTGCAGCCGCACGAAGGTCTCGAGCACGACGTCTTCCGCCCCGGCAGCGTCGTCGAGCATGCGCGCGAGATGCCGCACGAGCGGCGGGTGCAGACGGCGGAACAGCCGCTCGAACGCCTCCTCGTCGCCGGCGAGCCACTGGGCGAGCAGGGTTTCGTCGCTGGCGTCCGGCGTCTCCTGCATGCGCGCTGCTCGTCGGCTCCTGACCCCGTATCCCCGACACGGCATCCGGGGTACCCCGGAGGAGGCGAAAAGGTTCTACCGGCTGGCGATGAACCTTCTTCCGTCCTCGCGGGTACGGCAGACACGAGCGAAAGGAAAGGACCGCCATGCGCTTGAGGATGCTCACCGAAGCCCCCGCCCGCGTCGCCCGCATCGCGTCGGTCGCGCTGCCGACGATCCTGCGCTATCGCGCCCTCGACCGCCGCGGCGAGCGCGCGACGCAGGCCGAGTGGGACGCGGCGCACGAGCGCACGGCGCGCGCCCTGCACGACCTCGGCATCGAGCTCAAGGGCTTCTTCGTCAAGCTCTGCCAGGTGGTCGGCGCGCGCGCCGACGTCTTCCCCGAGCCCTTCATCCGCCACCTGTCGCGCTTCCACGACGCCGTGCCGCCGCGTCCGTTCGCCGAGATCCGCGCGCAGGTCGAGCACGAGCTCGGACGCCCGCTCGCGGACGTGTTTGCGGGCTTCGACGAGCGCGCGCTCGCCGCGGCGTCGCTCGCGCAGGTGCACCGCGCGGTGCTGCGCGACGGCGAGCCGGTCGCGGTCAAGGTGCAGTACGCCGAGATCGAGCAGCTCGCGCGCATCGACCTCGCCTGCCTGCGGCTGTTCGCGCGCCTCGCGGCAAAGCTCGTGCGCGGCTTCGACCCGGTGCCGCTGGTCGACGAGCTCGCCGAGATGGTCGCCCTCGAGCTCGACTTCGCGCGCGAGGCGCGCTCGACCGAGCGGCTGCGCACGCTGCTCGCGGACGACGACACCGTGCGCCTGCCGCGCGTCCACCACGAGCTCTCGACCGACAAGCTGCTCGTCCTCGAGTTCATCGAGGGCACGCGGATCGCCGATCTCGATGCCCTGCGCGCGCGCGGCCACGACCTCGCGCGCGTCGCCGAGCGCGTCGGCCGCATCTACGCACGGATGATCTTCGAGCACGGCTTCTTCCAGGGCGATCCGCACCCGGGCAACCTGCTGGTGCTCGACGACGGAAAGATCGGCCTTCTCGACTTCGGGCTCGCGAAGGAGCTGCCGGAGGGCTTCGGACGCGCGGTCGCGACCATGCTCGTGCGCGCGCTCGCGGGCGACGCGCAGGGCGCGCTCGCCGCCGCGCGCACGATCGGCTTCGAGCTGCGCGACGGGCAGGCGAGCGCGCTGCCGGCGCTCGTGCTGTCGCTGTTCGGCGACCGCGACGGCGAGACCGACTTCGCGTCGCTGATCGCCCAGGCGCCGATCGCGCGCGTGCCGTCGGACTTCACGCTGATCGGGCGCGTGATGATCCTCCTGAACGGCCTCTCGCACCGCCTCGCGCCGGGGCAGCTGCTGGTGCAGCGCGCGCTGATCGAGCAGCTCTCGCGCCACGCCGACGCCGAGCAGGAGCCGCTGCCCGACGGCCTGCCGCCGGGACCGGACGCGCCGCCGCTGCTGCAGGGTCTGCGCTGGGTGCAGTGGCCGATCCCGTTCCTCGAGGAGTGCGCTCGTCGCTTCGGCGACGCCTTCACCGTCCGCCTGCCGGGCCGGCCACCGATCGTCATGGTGAGCCACCCCGACGCGATCAAGGATCTCTTCACCGGCAGCGAGGAGGACCTGCGCGCCGGCGAGGCGAACTACGTGCTCGAGCCGCTGCTCGGACGGCACTCGCTGCTGCTGCTCGACGGCAGCGAGCACCTGCGCGAGCGTCGCCTGCTGCTGCCGCCGTTCCACGGCGAGCGGATGCAGGCCTACGGCGAGACCATGCAGGAGATCGCGCGGCGCGCGGTCGACGCATGGCCCGTCGGCCGTGCGTTCGCGATCCACCCGGAGATGCAGGCGATCACGCTCGACGTGATCCTGCGCACGGTGTTCGGCCTCGACGAGGGGCCGAAGATGGAGGCGCTGCGGCGCGAGCTGGTCGAGCTGCTCGCGGTGTCGGCGAACCCGCAGCTGCTGCTCGCGGCGGCGCAGGCGCGCGCCGCCGGCAACGGCGGCGCCGCGACGCACCGCGCGGCCGCGCGTCCGCTGGAGGTGCGCGCACGCGTCGACGCGCTGCTGTTCGCGGAGATCGCGCGCCGCCGCGCCGCGCACGAGCAGGCGTCGAGCAACGGCGCGAACGGCGCGCAGCGCAGCGACGTGCTGTCGCTGCTGCTCTCGGCGCGCGACGAGAGCGGAGCGCCGCTCTCCGATCAGGCGCTGCGCGACGAGCTGATCACGCTGCTCGTCGCGGGCCACGAGACCACCGCGACCGCGCTCGCGTGGGCAGTGCACCACGTGCTCGAGCACGACGAGGTGCGCGAGCGCCTCGAGTCCGAGCTCGCGCGCCTCGGTGAGAACGCCACGCCCGAGGCGATCATGCGCCTCGACTACCTCGACGCCGTCGCCAAGGAGACCTTGCGCTTGACGCCGATCGTGCCGATGGTCGGCCGCCGGCTGACGCGCGATCTCGAGATCGGCGGCATGAGGCTGCCCGCGGGCGTCGTCGCGGCGCCCTGCATCGTGCTCGCGCACCGCCGGCCCGAGCGCTGGCCCGAGCCGCTCGCGTTCCGCCCCGAGCGCTTCCTCGAGAGCAAGCCGACGCCGTACGAGTTCCTGCCGTTCGGCGGCGGCGTGCGCCGCTGCCTCGGCGCGGCGTTCGCGCTCTACGAGATGAGGATCGTGCTCGCCGAGGTGCTGACGCGCGTCGTGCTGCGTGCGGCGCCGGGCTACCAGGTGCGGGTCGTGCGACGCTCGGTGACGCTGGCGCCGTCCGAGGGCATGCCGGTGGTGGTCGAGCGTCGCGCGGCGTGACGCGTGCGCGGCGCGCGTCCGCTCCTCACGCACGCACGTCGTCACGAGGGCCGCACGACCTGACGTGACGCCCTGGTGACGCGACGCCCTCAGTCGCGCAGCCGCTCGAGCGTCTCGCGCACGAGCTCCGCGAGGTCGCTCAGCGCGCGCTCGCGCGCGAGCGCGACGACGCGCTCCTCGCTGATCATCCACGCCGGGCGGGTCTGCATCGCCATGCCGTCCGCCTCGAGCGAGGCGTAGAGCAGCGCGTCGCGCGTGTCCCACAGATCACCACGCGCGACGAACAGCGCGTCGACCACCGTGCCCGGGACCAGGAGCGGGGTGAAGAGGAGCACGTACGACGGTCCGAGCACGTTGTTGTAGCGGTCGACGTCGGCGACACCGCTCACGACCAGCACGGCGTCGGCGCCCTCGGCCGCCGCGAGGCGACGGATCTCCGTCGGGTTGCGCGTCCCGGCGGGGTGGAGAAAGACGACGTCGGACACGATGCGGTCGCGCTCGAGCGCTTCGCCGACGCGGGTGAGCTTGTCCTCGTCGCTCGTCCCCCACTCCCACGGCGGCCGCTGGTCCGCCGGTACGCCCGGCGGCGCGACCGGCGGCTGCAGGACGATCGCGAGCTTGAACGGTCGCTCGAGCCCGGCGAGACCCGCCACCTCGACGGGCGGCGCGACCGCCGCGGCGAGCGCACCACGGTCGAGCCCACGCGCGGACGAGCACGCCGACACGAGCGCGAGCAAGGCCAGCAGCAGCGGGCGGCGACCGAGCATGGGCAGTTTGGATGCCAGACGGCGGCGCGGCCCGTCGAGCATGGCGGACGAGAAATTTTTCGGCTTTGGCGTAGGGACCCTCGAGCTGTCTGTGCTACCTGCCGTTAACGGTCTGCAGGAGGAGCGGGAAGTATGGAGACGACGAAGGGGATGCGACGGACGAACGACCGGGCAAGCGGTTCCGTGACGCGCTACGCGGTGACGCTCGCCGTGATCGGCGCGCTGCTGCTCGCGAGCTGCGCCGCGATCCGGCGCGACGAGGCGCAGAGCACGGAGAGCCTGCTCGCCGCGGCCGGCTTCAAGGCGCGCCCGGCGGACACCCCGGAGAAGGTCGCGCAGCTCAAGAGCTTGCCGGCGCTGAAGATGCAGATGCGCGTGAAGGACGGCAAGACGGTCTACACCTACGCCGACCCCTACAACTGCAACTGCCTCTACGTCGGCGGCCCGTCGGAGTACGCCGAGTACCAGCGTCTCGCGCTGAAGCAGCAGATCGCGGAGGAGAACATGGCGGCGGCCGAGGCCGCGGAAGACGCCGCCATGGACTGGGACATGTGGGGTCCCTGGGGCTGGTACTGATCCGCAGCAGCTCCTGAACGACGGTGGCGCGGCAGCGAACGCCGCGCCACGTCAAGCATAGAAGGTGAGCCGGATCCGGCAGCGCCGGCCGTCCGACGAGCGCTGCATGCGGTCGGGGAACACGCCGCTCAGGAAGCCCGACAGGCCGAGCGCGAAGCTCTGCTCCTCGATCATCTCGCGTCCCGGGTCCTGCTCGGACGCGATGTAGGGCAGCGTGCCCTCGTACTCGAGCTCGACGACCAGATCGAGGTCGTCGTAGGACACCTTCGCCGTGATCGGTCCCTGCGCGTGCTGCCCGGCCGTGAGGATCTCGCTGAGCTCGCGGACCGTCGCCGCCGCGCGCTCGAGCGCCGCCGCCGGCACCTCGAGCTGCTCGGCCTCCTCGCGCAGGACGTGCTCGATGTCCCGCGCCGGAAGGCCCTCGCCGCCGACGGTTGCGACCAGCGTCCGCCGCCTGCCCGGCATGAAGATCAGGTTGAGGCCCACCGAGAGCAGCACGGCGAGCGAGACGATCGAGCCCGTCAGCGCGTGCAGCGCCTCCGGCAGATCGTCGAAGAACGCGGGGAAGAGCGAGCGGCTGACGGAGAACAGCAGCGACAGCCCGACGATGAACGTCGTGCGCAGCGTCACCGGCCGCGACGTGATGATCTGGATCCCCGCGACGACCATGAAGCTCGCGCTGAAGACGAGCGCCGCGCCGATCACCGACATCGGCATCGCGAGCAGCGAAGCCGACACCTTCGGGAAGAACGACAGCACCACGAACCACCCGGCGATCGCCCAGGCGATCACGCGGCTCGTCGCGCCGGTCGTCTTCTCGACGCCGACCAGCGACGGCCCGGCGCTCAGGCCAGGCGCGCCGAGCGCGCCGCCGAGCGCGCAGCCGAGCCCGTCGGCGACGATGCCGCCGCGGATGCGTCGGTAGTCGGGACGCGTCCAGCCGGCGTCGTTGATCTTCTCGCAGGTCGTGATCACGCCGGTCACGCGCAGCGCCGCGGCGATGCAGGCGATCACGAACGGCGGCAGCAGGTCGAGGTCGACCGAGTAGGAGAGGAAGCTCGGATCGGGCAGCGCGAGCCAGGGAACCTTCGCGACGTGCGCCATCTCACGCTCGGGCACGGCGCCGAGGAGGAGCGCCGCGATCCAGCCGAGGATCAGGCCGTTCAGCGTGCAGAACAGGCGCACGAGGCCACGTCCCCACACGCTGAAGCCGACCATGAAGGCGAGCGTCAGCAGCGCGACCGCGATGTGCGCGCCGAATGGCGCCTGGTCCGCGGCGGCGACGTCGAGGAAGCTCTTGACGCCGATGAAGCCGAGCTCGTGCCCGACCGCGAGCACGATGAAGCCCGAGATCACCGGCGGGAACACCTGACGCAGGTTGAGGATCACCCACGCGAACGCCGCCTCGACGAGCCCCGCGACGACGATCATCCCGCACACGAGCGAGAGCCCGCCGGCGTGCGCCGCGGTGAGACACGGCGGCAGATAGATCGCCGACACCACCGGCGGGGCGAGGAAGCCCGAGCCGACGATCTTGAGATCGAGGCTCTGCAGGACGGTCATCGCGCCGAGCGCGATCATGCCGAGGCTCAGCGCGTTGTGCGCGACGTCGAGCGACTCGCCAGACGCCCGCACGATCAGCGCGATGATGACCAGGTAGGGGATGATGTACGCGACGTGCTGGAAGCCGAGCAGCACGAGCTGCGGCAGCGGCGGGCGCTCGTCGAGCGCGTAGATCAGATCCTTGGGACGAATCGGGCCGGGCATCGATGGTCCGCGCGTCGCTGTCTAATGACGAGCGACGCCGAGTCCAGCTTCGATCTCCTCGAGGGTCATGCCGCGCGTCTCGGGCGCCCGCCAGAGCACGTAGAGCGCGCCGCAGATCGGCCCGATCGCCATCAGGCCGACCGCGCCCGGAATGCCGATCTCGACCGCCAGCGCGCCGATCAGCGCCGGGGTCGCGAACTCCATCACGCGGCCGAACAGGTTGGTCGTCCAGCTGTACCCGGTCGCGCGGATCGCGGTCGGGAAGAGCTCGGTCGCGTACGTGTTGGTCGCGGCGTTGGCGCCGAGAAAGCTCACGACCGTCACCGACATGAGCGTCATCTGCAGCAGCATGTCCGGGCTCTCGATCCAGAACAGCGCGAAGATCGCGACCGCCGCCGTCATGTAGAAGCCGGCGCACGTGATGCGCCGCCCGAGGCGGTTCATCAGGTAGCCCGCGAGCGGCGAGCCGAGCGCGAAGCCCGCGAGGTAGCCGACCGCCACCACCGCGCCGTACTGCGCCGCGCTGTAGCCCAGGTTGCGCGCGGCGTGGATCGTCCAGAACGTCGTCGCGGGCGACGTCACCAGGTGGTTGCAGTTCCAGATCAGCGTGACGAGCAGCGTGCACGCGCGGTACTGCGGCTCGAACGGCACCTTGAGGTGGTCCCACATCTGACGCCACGTCTGCGTGCCGCGCTCGCGCGCCACCTCCTCGAAGCGCCGCGTCTCCTTCATGCCGAGCCGGAAGAAGAAGATGAGGCCGAGCGGGACGAGCCCGATCAGGTACATCGCGCGCCAGTCGTAGTGCGCGAGCACCCAGCCGGCGGCGAGGAACGCGACGATCGTCCCGACCGCCGCCACGCCCGAGAGCAGCGCGATGCCGAAGCCGCGCCAGCGCGTCGGGTACTCCTCGCCGATGATGATCAGCGACAGCGCGAACTCGGCGGCGAGGAAGATGCGCGCGCAGAGCTGGTAGAAGGTGAACTCCGCGATCGTGCTCGACATCGCGGTGAGGCCGGTGAACAGCGCGTAGCCGAGGATCGTCAGCGTGATCAGCAGACGACGCCCGTAGCGGTCGGCGAACACCAGCACGAAGAACGAGATCACCGCGCCGATGCGCGCGATGCTGACGACGAGCCCCCAGGCGCCGTCGTCGAGCCCGTACTGGTCCTTCACGAAGGGCGCGACGGTGGCGAGGATCGCGGCGTCGAAGCCGTCGAAGAACGTCGCCGAGGCGAGCATCGCGAGCAGAGCCCACAGGTAGGGCGTCATCTCGCCGGCTTCGACGCTGGCGTTCGCGGTCGCGCGCGGGGGCATCACTTCGGGGGAGCTGCCCATGGCCGCACACTTCAGCGGATCGGAGGCCGCGGCACAATCCCAGCGCGTCTTTAGGCGAGCCGCTCCCGCAGCGAACGCCGACCTGCTAGCGTGCCCGCGTGCAGCTCGTGCGGCTGATCGTGCACTCCGACTACCTCTGCCCGTGGTGCTACAACGCGGCGGTCCGGCTGCACCGGCTCGAGCGCGAGAGCGGCGGCGACGTGCAGATCGTGTGGCGCAGCTACCTGCTCCGCCCCGTGCCCGACCCCAAGCGGACGCTCGAGAGCTTCCGCGCCTACACGCGCTCGTGGCTGCGTCCCGCGTCCGAGCCCGACGCCGCGACCTTCCGCGTCTGGGAGGGCGACGCCGGACCGCCGTCGCACAGCGTGCCGCCGCACCTCGCAGCGAAGGCCGCCGCCTCGCTCGGCGCGCAGCAGTTCGAGCGCATGCACCTCGCGCTGCTCGAGGCGTACTTCGCGCACAGCCGCGACATCACCGACCGCGCGACGCTGCGCGCGATCTGGAACGAGCAAGGCCTGCCGGACGAGGAGTTCGCGCGCGTCGACGAGCCGCGCTTCCTCGAGCAGACGCTCGCCGAGCACGACGAGGCGGTCCGCCTCGGCGTGAACGGCGTGCCCGCGGCGCGCATCGAGGGCAGCGACGCGTTCGTCACCGGCGCCTATCCGATCGAGATGTACCGGCGCTGGATCGAGCGGGCGCGCGCCGGACTGGCCGGCTGATTCGCCACGCAGAGCCCCAACGTGCTTTCGCGGCACGTGGCGCGCCTGCTAGGATTCCCCGTCTCAGCGGACGGGGAGCACGACATGCGACCGTACAGCGGGATCGTGGCACGTCGCCTGCGGCGCTGCCTGCGGGCGGCGATCGTCGGCCTGCCGCTCGCGCTCGTCGAGCCGGTCGCGGCGCAGGAGATGGCGCCGCCCGGGTCGGAGAACGGTCGGCTCGTCAGCCGCACCGAGAGCGGCTACACGATCGACGCCTACGAGACGAACCTCGTCCAGGTGCTCACCGAGATCGGCAGCCTCGCCGGCTTCACCGTGGAGGCGCCGGACAACTTCAACTCGCCGCTCACGCTGTCGGCGGAGAACCTGCCGCTCGACCAGCTCCTGCAGCGCGTGCTGCGCAACGAGAACTACATCATCGTCTACCGCGGCGGCGTGCAGAAGACCGCGATCACCGGCGAGGGCATCGACAAGATCTTCCTTCTGTCGCAGGCCTCGAGCGGACCGATGCCGCGCGCGGCGGCGGCGACCGGCGCCTCACCGCTCGCCGGACCCGGCGCGCAGCCCGCGCGCCGCGCGGTGCCGGGCACGAAAGCCCAGCCGGCCGCGCAGGGCGAGCAGGCGCCGGGTGAAGGCGGCGACCTCCTGTCCGACCTCGCGGCGCGCGCGCAGCGTGCGCGCGAGCGCGCGGAAGCGCGCCAAGCCGCGACCGGAGCCGGCGGGGCGATGCCGCCCGCGCCCCCGGGTCCCGCTCCGGCTCCGCCCGACACCGCGCACGTCGTCGAGGCGCCCGAGGACTTCACGCCACCGCCGATCGAGGGCGATTCGGGCGAGGATCACGTCGCCGGCGACATGATCGATCCCGCGCACGACGAGGCGAACGACGAGTACTGACCCGGTCAGCCGACCAGGTTGATCGGCGAGCCGGCGAGGAACGCGCGCACGTTCGCGACCGTCGTCGCCATGAGCCGCCGGCGCGCCGCGAGGCTCGCCCACGCCATGTGCGGCGTCAAGATCAGATTCGGAGCGTCGAGCAGCGGATTGTCGGCGCGGATCGGCTCCTCCGAGACGACGTCGAGCGCCGCGCCGGCGATCGTTCCCTCGCGCAGCGCGCGCGCGAGCGCGTGCTCGTCGACGAGAGCGCCGCGCGCCGTGTTGATGAGCAGCGCCGTGCGCTTCATGCGGCCGAGCAGCGCGTCGTCGACGAAGCGCGCGTTGTCGGCGGTGAGCGGACAGTGCAGCGTCACGACGTCCGCCTGCGCGAAGAGCTCCTCGACCGGCAGCCAGGCGAAGTCCGGCCACGCCGGCGCCTCCCGCGCCGCCCCGCCCGGACGCGCGCTCGCGACGACGCGCATGCCGAGCGCGTGCACGAGCTCGCCGACGCGCCGTCCGATGCGTCCGAAGCCGACGATCCCGCAGGTGAGCCCGGCGAGCTCGAGCGGCGGCTGGTGCCAGAAGGAGAAGTCCGGACAGCGCTGCCACTCGCCGGCGTGCACCGCGGCGTCGTGCTCGCCGACCCGTTGCGCGAGCTCGAGCAGCAGCGCCAGCGTGTGCTGCGCGACCGAGTCGGTGCCGTACTCGGGCACGTTCGAGACCAGCACGCCGCGCTCGCGCGCCGCCGCGACGTCGACCACGTTGTAGCCGGTCGCGAGCACGGCGATGAAGCGCAGCTCGGGAAGCTGCTCGAGCACCGCGCGGTCGAGCACCGTCTTGTTGGTCAGCACGATCTCCGCCCCGCGCGCCCGCGGCACGACCTCGTCGCGCGCGCTGCGGTCGTGGACCTGGAGGTCGCCGAGCGCCGCGAGCTCGTCCCAGGGGTTGTCGCCGGGGTTGAGCGTGTAGCCGTCGAGGACGACGATTCTCACGACACGCGCCGCGTATGGCCCTTCCAGTAGGGCTCGCGCAGCTCGCGTTTGAGCACCTTGCCGCTCGGGTTGCGCGGCAGCACGTCGACGAAGTCGACCGACTGCGGACGCTTGTAGCCGGCGAGCTTGCCGCGGCAGAACTCGATGATGTCCGCGGCGTCGGGCTTCGCGCCCTCGCGCAGGACGACGATCGCCTTCACGGCCTCGCCCCACTTCTCGTCGGGCACGCCGATCACCGCGACGTCGGCGACCGCCGGGTGCTGGTAGAGGACCTCCTCGACCTCGCGCGGGTAGACGTTCTCGCCGCCCGAGACGATCATGTCCTTGACGCGGTCGGAGATGTAGAGGTAGCCGCGCTCGTCCATGCGACCGGCGTCGCCGGTGTGCATCCAGCCGCCGCGCAGCGCCTCCTTCGACGCCTCCGGCAGGTTCCAGTAGCCGCGCATGAGCTGCGGTCCGCGCGCGACCACCTCGCCGACGGTGCCCGGCGGCACCGGGCGATCCTCCGCGTCGACGACGCGCACCTCGGTGCCGACCATCGCGCGACCGGCCGACAGCAGCAGCTCGGGCTCACCGGCGAGCGCGCGGCGATGGTCGGACGGCAGCAGGTAGGTCACCGCCGCGGTGGTCTCGGTCATGCCGTAGCCCTGCAGGAAGTCGCACTTGAAGACCTCGATCGCGCGCCGCAGCGTCGCCTCCGAGATCGGCGACGCGCCGTACGCGATGTAGCGCAGATCCGCATACTGACGATCGGCGACGTCCGGCACCATCACCAGGCAGGCCTGGATCATCGCCGGGACGAGCAGCGCGCGCCCGATCTTCTCCTCGCTCATCGCCTGCACGACGGCCTTCGGGTCGAAGTCCTCCTGGATGAAGAGCGAGCCGCCGTGCCAGATGCTGCTGAACGTCATCAGCGCGGCGGCCGCGTGGTACATCGGCGCGACGATCAGCGAGCGCTCGCCCGGCGCGCTGTCGAGCGCGAACGACGCCTGCGTGAGCTGCGCCGACACCGCGCCGTGCGTCAGCACCGCGCCCTTCGGACGGCCCGTCGTGCCGCTGGTGTACATCTGGTAGACGTCGTCGCTCGCCTCGACGTACACGTCGGGCGGCGTCGCGGGCGCGCTTCCCAGGAACTTCTCGTAGTCGTCCCAGCCGCTCGGCACCGCGGGCGCCTCCTGCGCGATGCAGCGCTCGACCGTCTTGAGCTCGCCGCGCACGGAGTCGATCGCCGCGACGTACTCGCCGCGCGCGACCAGCAGCTTCGCCTGCGCGTCGTTGACGATGTAGCTCCACTCGGGCGGTGCGAGGCGGTAGTTGAGCGGCACCGGCACGACGCCCGCCTTCGACGCGCCGTAGTACATGATCGCGTACTCGATGCCGTTCTTCGCGAGGTACGCGACGCGGTCGCCGCGACGCAGCCCGGAGGCGAGCAGCGCGTTGGCGAGACGGTTCACGCGCTCGGCGGCCTCGCCGTACGTGATGCGGCGCGCGCCGTGGACGGCGAACTCCGCATCGGGCGTCTCGCGCACCCGGAAGTCGAAAGGATCGTGCAATCGCAGCATGGAAGCTCCTCGAGCCGAAGGTACAGACCGATGCTCTTCTAGTCCGCGAAGCCCGCGCGGCGCGCCGCGTCCATCGCGTCGATCGCGTCGACGCGCCGGATCGCTCCGCGAATCTCCTCGGCAAACACCGCGCGGCGACCAGCCAGATCGGGGCCGCTAGAATCGACCAGGTCGCGGTTGCGCGCAAGGCTGAGCGCGGTCTGGAAGAGCACCCGCGACACCGACTCGGCGCTGCGGATGCGGCGCTGCAGCTGGTACTGCTTGCCGAGCGCGAGGCAGTCCTTGAGGAACTCGTCCTCGTCGAACGGCGCGTCGGGCGCGAGCCGCGTCAGCGCGTCGCCGACCACCTGGTAGGCCTCGAGGAAGGGCCGCAGCACGCGGTGCGCGACCAGCGGCTGGATCTTGCGCAGGAGCCCCCTCACCTCGGCGCCGCCGATCGCGAGCTCCTGCTCCCAGGCCGGGTCGTGCAGCGCGAGCTCCTGCGCGAGCTCGGCGCGGAACGCGTCCTTCTCGGAGAAGAAGAACTCGAACTTCAGAAGGTCGCGCAGCCGCAGCGCCTCCTCGTAGAACTCCGCGCACGCGTCCTCGACGTCGCGCTCCGCCGCGTGCAGCAGCGAGAGCTCGACGATCGCCGCGTTGACGAAGAAGTGGATGATCGTGTTGCGGTAGTACGCCGCGGTCAGGTGCTGGTCGGGACCGATGACGTAGACCGCCTCGGGTCCCTCGTCGAAGCAGGCGACGACGCCGCTCTCGACCAGCGCGCCGAGCGCGCGCCGCACGTCCTCCGGCGTATCGAGCGCGTGCTCTTCGGTCATCGGCAAGCGACGCTTGCAGACGTAGACCAGCAGGTCGCGCAGCACGTCGCAGACCTCGGCGAGGGTCAGCGCGCGGTCGCCGACGCCGAGCAGCGCGAGCGTCACCAGCGAGGTCGGCGTGATCGGCGTCACGCGGTTGATGCGCACCGCGACCTCGAAGGCGAGCTTCTGCAGCGCGAGGCTCTGCTCGTCGGGGTTGGGCTCCGTGCCGGGCTCGGGGAGCCCGAGCGCCGCGCGCAGCGACAGCGGCTCGCCGAAGTTGATGTGGATGTCGCCGAAGCGCCGGCGCAGCGAGCGCAGGATCTTCAGGAACCAGCCGAAGCTTTCTTTTTGCTTGGCGGCGCCGCGCTGCTCCGCGACGTAGTCGCCGACGTCCTGGATCTGGTCGTAGGCGATCGACACCGGGATCAGGAAGACGTCCTCCGCCTTGCCGCGCCGGTAGGCGTCGACCACGTAGGCGAGGAGGCCGAGCCGCGGCGGCAGCATCTTGCCCGAGCGCGAGCGTCCGCCCTCGATGTACCACTCGAGCGAGAAGCGCTTCTCGATCAGGTAGTCGATGTACTGGCGCAGGACGAACTTGTAGACCGGGTTGTCCTTGAACGTCCGGCGGATGAAGAACACGCCGCTGCGTCGCACGAGCGGCCCCACCGGGAAGAAGTTCATGTTGATGCCGCCCGCGGTGTGGTTCGGCGGGTGGCCGTTCTCGTGCAGCGCGTACTGCAGGACCAGGTGGTCGAGGTTCGACTTGTGCGACGGCAGGAAGACCACCGGGTAGCGCTGCGTCAGCCCGTAGAGCTCGCGCAGCCGCTCGCGGTCGTAGTGCAGCGCCTCGCCATAGGCCTGCGTGTAGAGCAGGTGGATGAGATGCGCGGTGAGGTCGATGACGTGCGGGCTGTGGGTCGCCGCGATCTCGCGCAGGTAGCGGCGCGCCTCGCGCTCGACGGTCGCCTCGCTCTTGCCGGTCTCGCGCGCGAGCCGGGCGACGCCGGCGCGGAACGCCGGCCGCGCGAGAATGTCCTCGTGGACGAGCTTCGGCACCTTGTAGCGCGCGCCGCGCAGCCGCCGCTCCGCGCGCTCGAGCGCGAGCGTCGCCTGGCGCCAGACGAAGTCCGCGAGCCCCGTGGTGTGCGTCGGGTCGAAGCCGCCCGCCTGCCGCCAGCGCTCGCGCAGCGCCGAAAGTGGTGCGGGCTCGGCGGCGACGATCATGCAGCGCTCGGGATGGCGACGCAGGATGACGTGCTGGCGCAGCGGCCCCGGGTCGCGCGGGTCGCCGACGGTGAGCAGCTCGCGCAGCGGGTTCTCGCGCACGCCGTCGACCTTCTTCCGCTCCCACGCGACGCGCAGCGGCGCCATCAGCGGATCGCCCTCGGAGGCGACGCACGACTCGAGGCGGCCGTCGATGCGCCTGCGCCGGCGCCGCGAGGGCGGGATGTCGACCACCTCGTAGGTCGCCCCGGCGGGGCGGTGCCGCTCGATCCAGTCCTCGAGCAGGCGCCGCTCGAGCCTGCTCGACGCATCAAGAAGAAAGACCACGCGGTGCCCGTTCGACGCCGGCCACGAGGGCTCGTTCGGAAGCCGCTGCCTCGCGTCGTGCGTCGGCGTCGTCGGCGCCGCCGTTGCCGCGCTGCTCTCCGCCATCGCGTCTTCCTCTTCCCGCAAGGCGCCGTGCGTGTAAAGCGTCGACGACGGGCGGTTCGACGCCCGGCGTCGGTCACCTCGGACGATCGAGGCCGATTCTTTACCTGGCCCCCGCAGCGGCGCTAAGGTCCGGACGTCGCGGCGACGAAAGACGAGCCATGCGGGCCTACAGCGACCTCACGAGCGAGATCGACGAGAGTCCGGCCGGCCCACACGTCGCCGCCTTCTTCGACCTCGATCGCACGCTGATTGCCGGCTTCTCCGCGCTGACCTTCGTGCGCGACGGGCTGCGCAGCGGCCGCCTCGGCGCGAGCGACGTCGTCGAGCTGCTGTTCGCGGCGATCAGCTTCGAGCTCCAGACGATCGGCTTCTCGGGCTTCCTCACCGGCACGGCGCGCACGCTGCGCGGCTACCCCGAGGAGGAGTTCGTGCGCATCGGCGAGCGCATCTTCAACGAGGAGCTCGCCTCCGAGGTCTACCCCGAGGCGCGTGCGATCGTCGCCGCCCACCGCCGGCGCGGGCACACGCTCGCGATCGTGTCGTCGGCGACGCGCTACCAGATCGGTCCGATCGCGCGCGACCTCGGCATCGAGCACATCCTCGCCTCGCAGCTCGAGGTGGTCGACGGCAAGCTGACCGGCGAGATCGTCGACCCGCCCTGCTACGGCGAGGGCAAGGCGTACTTCGCGCGGCGCTTCGCCGAGGAGCACGGCATCGATCTCGCGCAGAGCTTCTTCTACACCGACAGCGAGGAGGACCTGCCGCTGCTCGAGCTGGTCGGCCACCCGCGTCCGACCAATCCGAGCAAGGCGCTGACGGCGATCGCGACGCGCCGCGGCTGGCCGACGCAGCGCTTCACGAGCCGCGGGCTGCCGACGCTCGAGGAGGTCGTGCGCACGGCGTCCGCCATCGGCGCGCTCGTGCCGTCGCTGCTCGTCGGACTGCCGGCGGCGCTGGCGTCCGGCCACTGGCAGGACGCGATCAACATCGCGGCCTCGACCTGGGGCGAGCTCGGCACCGTGCTCGCCGGCCTGCAGGTGCGCGTGCGCGGCGAGGAGAACCTGTGGGCGCGACGTCCCGCGGTGTTCATCTTCAACCATCAGAGCGCGGTCGACATGCTCGTGATCTGCAAGCTCCTGCGGCGCGACTTCGTCGGCATCGGCAAGCAGGAGCTGCGGCGCAATCCGATCTTCGGCCCGTTCATGGCGGCGGCGGGCACGGTGTTCATCGACCGCTTTCACCACGAGAAGGCGATCCAGGCGCTGCGTCCCGCGATCGACGCACTCCGTCACGGGATCTCGCTCGCGATCGCGCCCGAGGGCACGCGCAGCACGACGCCGCATCCCGGACGCTTCAAGAAGGGCGCGTTCTTCATGGCGATGGAGGCCGGCGTCCCGATCGTTCCGATCGTGCTGCGCAACACGCTCGACGCGCTGCCGAAGAGCTGGCTCGTCGTGCGTCCGACGATGATCGACGTCGTCGTCCTGCCGCCGATCGACACCAGCGACTGGAAGCGCGAGGAGCTCGACGCGCGCATCGAGGAGATCCACGCGATGTACACGCGCACGCTCGAGCTGCCGACGGATTGAAGGTCATGCTGCTGCGGAGCTTGCGGACCGGGCGCGGAGCGACGTCGTTCCTGTTCGCGCTCGCGCTCGTCGCCTGTAGCGACGCGCCGCGCAGCGCAGCGCCCGACGTCACGCTCGTCAGCCTGAACTTCCTGCACGGCATCTTCTGCCCGCCCGACACCGACCGCTGCCGCCTGCCCGACCGCACGAAGCTGCTGTTCGACTTCATCGCCGCGCGCGGCTGCCCGGATCTGGTCACGCTGCAGGAGATCTGGCCGCCGTCGGTCGAGCAGATGGAACCCTACCTCGCGACCACCTGCCCGTTTCCCTACGAGCTCGTGCAGGGAGCGCGCTTGACGGGCGTCGACGACGAGACCGTGCTCACGCGCTACCCGGTCCTGCTCGTCGAGCAGCTCACGCTCTACCGCCAGTTCCGCCGCGTGCTCTGGACGCGCATCGCGCACCCCGCGGGCACGCTCGACCTCTACTCGACGCACCTCGCGTCGAGCGCCGACGGCGCGCGCGAGCCCTGCGCCGACGACTGCCCACCCGAGTGCGTCGCCGCGGGCGCGACGAACGTCCGCGACTGCCAGGCCGTGCAGATGGCGCAGTTCATCGAGCGCACGCACGACGCCGCGCTGCTCGGCCTCGTCGCCGGCGACTTCAACGAGCGCCCCGGCAGCTTCGTCTACGAGCAGTTCGTCGGCCGCGGCTGGAGCGACGTCTACCTCGCGGCCGGCAACCCCGAGTGCGATCCCGCAACCGGCGTCGGCTGCACCTCCGGTCGCGCCGACGAAGGCCTCGCGGGCCTCGAGTCACCCGAGCTCGGCGTGACCTCGCGCATCGACTTCGTCTTCCTGATCCGTCCCGCGGAGCGCGCGACGTGCGCGGCCGAGATCCTGCCGCCCGCCGACGACGGCAGCGGCACGCGGCTCTTCGCCGACGTGCCCAATCCGTTCGCGAGCACCTGCGGTCCGCTGCCGGCACAGATCTGCTGGCCCTCGGACCACGTCGGCGTGCAGCTCGCGCTCGCGTGCGGGTGAGCGGCGGCGCCTACGCGAGCGCCGTGCCAGGCACGCCTTCTACGCCGCAGCCCCGACCAGCGCGCCCGCGCCCATGGCCGACGCGTCCTCGCGCTTGACGCAGCGGAACTCCGCCGGGCGCAGCCAGCGCGTCTCGAGCCAGTACTGCCAGGTGAAGCCCGGCCAGATCGTCGCGTTGTAGCCGTCCTTCAGGTACCAGCTCTGGCAGCCCGAGTTCCAAACCGAGTGCGCGAGCTTCGCCTGGATGCGCTCGTTGAACGCGCGCTGCACCTTCGGGTCGACGTCCATGTAGGCGAGGTCGTCGCGACGCAGCTTCTGGATCGCCTGCAGCGCCCAGCGCGCCTGCGCCTCGATCATGAACACCATCGAGTTGTGCCCGAGGCCCGTGTTCGGACCCATCATCAAGTACAAATTCGGGAAGCCGTGGATGGTGATGCCGAGGTAGGTCTCGGGACGCTCGCGGATGACGTCGTTGAGCAGCTTGCCGTCGAGCCCCTGGATGTCGAGCGGGGCGAGGTAGTCGGTCGCCGTGAAGCCGGTGCCGAAGATGATCGCGTCGACCTCGTGCATCACGCCGTCCGCGGTCTCGATGCCCTTCGGCGTGACGCGACGGATCGCGTCGGTGACGAGCTTCACGTTGTCGCGCTGCAGCGTCTGGTAGTAGTCGTTCGACATCAGGATGCGCTTGCAGCCCATCGTGTAGTTCGGCGTCAGCTTGGCGCGCAGCTCGGGATCGCGCACCGTCTTCGCGAGGTAGCGCTTGGCGAGCTTCTCGGCCTGCTTCATGAGCCGCGGATCGATCACGAAGCCGATCGCGCGCAGCTCGTGCATCCAGTACGTGTACGCGCGGTAGAGCCAGCGCGCGCCCGGCACGTAGCGGAAGATCCACTTCTCGCGCTCGGTCATCGGACGATCCGGCTTCGGCAGGATCCACGGCGGCGTGCGCTGGAAGACCTTCATCGAGCCGACCAGCGGCGCGATCTCGGGCACGAACTGGATCGCGCTCGCGCCGGTGCCGATCACCGCGACGCGCTTCCCGCGCAGGTCGTAGTCGTGGTTCCAGCGCGCCGAGTGGAAGGTCGTGCCCTCGAAGCTCTCGAGCCCCTCGATCTCGGGATAGGCCGGGATGTGGAGCGCACCGTTGCCGAGCACGAGCGCGCGTCCGACCACCGTCGAGCCGTCCGCGACGCGCACCGTCCAGGTGCCCTCGCGCTCGTCGAAGGTCGCGCCCTTCACCTCGCTGCGGAAGCGGATGTGGGAGCGCAGCCCGTGCTTGTCGACGCAGGCGCGCAGGTAGTCGTGGATCTCCTGCTGCGGCGGGAACGCGCGCGACCAATCGGGCTTGGGCTCGAAGGAGAACGAGTAGAGGTGCGACGGGATGTCGCACGCCGCGCCCGGGTAGGTGTTGTCGCGCCAGGTGCCGCCGACGTCCGACGCCTTCTCGAGGATGACGTAGGCGTCGATGCCGGCCTTCTCGAGCAGGATCCCCATCGCGATCCCCGAGAAGCCACTGCCGACGATCACCACCTCGAATCGCTCGGGACGGCCTGGGTTGCGCACCGCGTCGGCGCTCGCTACCTGCATGGAAGGCTCCTTGGTCCAGTGGTCACTGATAGCCTTATCGGCTATTCGATCTGCCACGTCAAGAGGCGAGCACAGGCGACCGCCGGGCGATAATGGTATAGGTATCAGGTGAACCGGACCCTCACGCGCGAAGAGGCGAAGCTCATCACCCGGCGCCGCCTGCTCGAGGCGGCGGCGCGGATCCTGCGCGAGGAGGGCCTCGCGGCGCTCACCACCGGGCGCGTGGCGCGCGACGCCGGCGTCGCCCAGCCGACCTTCTACGTCCACTTCAAGGACATGGACGCGCTGCTCGAGGCGCTCGCCGACGAGAAGATGGCCGAGGTCCGAGTCGCGCTGCGCGCGGCGCGCCGGCGGCTCGCCGAAGCCGAGGGCGAGGGCGCGCTGCGCGAGACCTTCCGTCTGCCGCTGCGCGCCTTCATCGAGCAGCCCGACCTCTGGCGCCTCTTCTACCAGGAGCAGAACCGGCCGCAGTCGCCGCTCGGCCGGGTGGCGCGCGAGATCCAGTCCGAGATGCACCGCGATCTCGTCGAGGACCTGATCGCGATGGGCGCGCCCGCCGCGACGGCGGAGGAGCGCGAGCGCGTCGAGATGGTCGCCGACAGCCTGATCGTGCTGACGCAGAACTTCGGCATGGCGTACATCGACGGCCGCTACCGCGACCTCGAGAAGATCGTCGACCTGCTCGTGCAGTACGCCTACGCCGTCGCGCCGCCGACGATCGCGCGCAGCGCGCCGAGCGGCTCCCCGTCCAGCACGACGAGCAGCGCACCGAGCAGCGCGTCGGGCAACACGCCGAGCAGCACGACCAGCAGCACGCCGAGCTGACGCGGCGTCGTCGCGTCGACGGGCGAGGAATCGTGCCGCTCGTCCCCCCGTCGGGCGCAGCCGTCCGCTAAGATCGCGCGGATGCTCCAGCAGGCGAAGGAGACGCGCGCGTCGAGCGTGTTCAAGCGCGAGCTCGCGCTGCTCTTCGCCTGCCTGATCTCGATCGGCATGGGGCAGTCGATGCTGTTCTCGATCCTGCCGCCGGCCGCGCGCGAGATCGGCATCTCGCCGTTCCAGGTGTCGCTGATCTTCGCCACCTCGGCGTCGCTGTGGGTGTTCGTCAGCCCAGCGTGGGGAAGGCGCAGCGACGTCGCCGGACGACGCCCGGTGATCGTCATCGGGCTGCTCGGCTACGCGCTGTCGATGGCGCTGCTCGCGCTGGTGATCGACGTCGCGCGGCGCGGCCTGCTGCCCGCGATGGTGGTCTTTCCGATGATGGTCGCGGCGCGCTGCATCTTCGCGCTGCTCGGCTCGGGCACCGGACCCGCGTCGCAGGCGTACATCGCCGACCGCACGTCGCGCGCCGACCGCACCGCCGGTGTGGCGCTGGTCAGCGCGGCGATGGGGCTCGGCGAGACGATCGGTCCGGGCGTCGGCGCGGCGCTCGCGACGATCGGGCTGCTCGCACCGCTCTACCTCTCGTCGGCGCTCGCGGTCGCGAGCGCGGCGGTGATCTGGTTCGCGCTGCCCGAGGACGCGACGCACGCGACCAAGCGCCGCGAGCGCGGCAAGCGCATGCGCGTCTTCGACCGCCGCATCCTGCCGTTCCTGATCGTCAGCACGGCGCTGCAGTCGGCGCGCGGCACGACCGTGGTCACGCTCGCCTTCTACTTCCAGGACGAGCTGCGGCTCTCGGCCGCGCAGACGGTGCAGGCCGCCGGCATGGGCTTCGTCGTGCTCGCGCTCGCGGGGCTCGTCGCGCAGCTCGTCATCGTGCAGCGCTTCCGACCCTCGGCGCGCGCGATGATGCGGGTCGGCGTCGCGCTGATGCTCGCCGCCTTCCTGCTGCTCGTGTTCGGCAAGGCGCTGCCGGTGTTCCTGTTCGCGCTCACGCTGCTCGGCACGGGGCTCGGGCTCGTGCGGCCCGGCGCCGCTGCGGCGGCGTCGCTCGCCGTCGAGGCGCACGAGCAAGGCTCGGCGGCGGGCATCCTCAACGGCGTCGCGGTGGCGGGCAACGTCATCGGCCCGATGCTCGGCACCGCGCTCTACGAGGTATCGAACGACGCGCCCTACCTGCTCAACGTCGCGATGCTCGGCGGGACCCTGCTGCTCGTGCTAACCAGCCGTCGCGTACGGCAGGTCCGGGTCTGAGCGCATCGTCGATGCCGTCGGTGAATCGGTCACCTGCCGCGCGCGTCGATCGAACGTGCAGACCGTGCAATCTGGCGAGAGCCCTTTTCGTCCGCGCGATGCTCGTAGGAAGATGAACCTCATGCAGCGCACAATGCCGGCCGTCCTCGGCCTCGTCCTCGCTTCCGCCCTCGCCTTCGGGCTCGTGCCGCCCGAGGCGCGCGCCCTCGACACCTCCGCGGCCACGCTCGAGACGATGAGCAACGACCAGTTCCTCACCTACGCGCGCGGCCGCTTCGAGGCGCTGCAGGACGCCGCGTACGTGGCGCAGAACCTCGCGACGACGTTCGCCCGCCGCTGCAAGGACCCGCGGCTCGGCAGCCAGGAGTCCGAGCGGGCGTGCTCGGTGGCGCGCGCGGCGCAGGAGCGGCGCGCAAAGCTCATCGCGGAGGAGAGCGAGCTCATGCGCCGCTTCGAGTCGCGCTTCCACCCGGTGCCGTCGTGGGCGCGCGCGGCCGACCAGAAGTTCCGGCGGACGCTGCTCGAGTAGCCGCGCGTCAAGCACGCGCCGCGCGTCTCTGCGTCGGCGCGAGCACCTCGCGCGCTTCCGGCCGGCGCAGGAGCGCGCGCTGCAGCGCCGGCTCGTCGCGCAGCGACGCGGCGAGACGACGCAGCAGCGCGGCGCTCGCCTCGCCGCAACGGCGGGCGTCGCTGCGCCGACCGCGCCGCGCCGCGACCCGCGCCGCCGTCGCCAGCACCCGCCACTCGCCGAGCGGCACGTCGCCCGCGTCGCCGAGCGCGAGCGCAGCTTCCACCTCCGCCGCCGCGGCTCCGAGCTCGCCCGCCGCGAGCGCCGCCTCCGCGACTACGCGCCGCGCGCGCATCAGGTAGGTGCGCTCGCCCGAGCGTCCGGCGAGCTCGCAGAGCGTGCGTGCGGCAGCAATCGCGCCGTCGCGGTCGCCGAGCGCGAGCTTCGCCTCGCCCGCCTGCGCGTGGAGCGGCAAGAGGAACGCCCACTCGCGCAACTCGGGCTCGCGCTCGAAGCGCCGCAGCAGCTCGTCGAGCCGTCGCGCAGCGGCGGCGGCCCTCCCCTGCCCGTGGTCCGCCATCGCGAGGACGAGCTGCGCGAGCACGAGCCCGTACGGGTGCGTGAGCCGCTGCGCCTCGTCGAGCGCCTCCTCGCTCGTGCGTCGCGCGCGCGCGAAGTCGCCGACCTCGGCGAGCAGCCAGGCGAGGATCACGCGCGCGGCGAGCGCGCCCGGCGCGTGGCCGTTGCGCTCGGCGAGCGCGAGCAGGTCGTGCAGCACGCGCAGCGTCTCGCCGAGCTCGCCGAGGTGCAGCAGCACCGTCGCACGGAGCTGGCCGCAGATCTGGTAGGCGAACGCGTCGCCGACCTCGCGCGCGAGCCGCTGCCCTTCCGCCGCGGCGTCGCACGCCGCGCGGTACTCCGAGCGCAGCGACTGGAAGCAGCCGTTCATGTGCAGGAAGAGCGCGAGCGGACCGGGGAGACCGAACCCGCGCACGACCGCGAGCGCGTCGGCGCACGCGCGCGCGTCGCGCTCGTCGTAGCCCGCGAGACGGTGGTTCCAGTAGGCGAGGTAGCCGCGCGCGACGGTGCGCATGACGTCGCTCGCGCCCTCGATCCCGACCGCCTTCTCTGCGACCGCGAGGCAGCGCCGTCGATCGACGAGCCCGAGCGCGCTGCTCTCGAGCAGGAGACCGTGCAGCTCGAGGTCGGGAAGCCCGCGCTCGCGCGCGAGCGCCGCCATCGCCGCGAAGTCGTCCGCCGCGGCGACGCTCTGGCCCGCCGCGCGCCGCTGCGCGCCGCGGCGTTCGAGCAGCGCGAGCCGCCGCTCCGGCGCGACGTCCGCCGGCAGGAGCGGCAGCAGCTCGAACGCGCGCTCGAGCAGCTCCGCCGACTCGCGCAGCGCGAAGCGTCGCGTCGCGTTGTCGGACGCGGCGCAGAGATGGTGGATCGCGCGCTCGGGCTCGCGCGCGAGCTCGTAGTGCAGCGCGAGCTGCGCCGCGATCTCGTCGGCGCGCGCGCCGTGCAGCGCCTCCTCGCAGCGCGCGACGCGGCCGTGCAGCGCGACCCGCCGCGCGGGCGCGAGGCGCTCGTACAGCACCTGCTGATAGAGCGCGTGCTGGAAGCGGTAGACCGACGACAGCGAGCCATCGGGCAGCTCGCGCGGCGCGCCGCGCGCGAGCAGGTGTCCCTCGCGGCTCAGCTCCTCGCACGCCTCCTCGACGTCGAGCACGTCGGCGTCGAGCGCCGCCGCGATCACGCTCGCGAGCGCTTCCACGCCGACCACGCTCGCCGCTTCGAGCAGCCGCTGACGATCCTGCGGCAAGCGCGCGACCTGGCTCTCGACGAGCTGGCGCAGCGTCTCGGGCACGTCGCGCACGGCCTCGTCCGCCGGCATCTCGAGCTCGTGCGCGCCGTCGCGCTCGACGACGCGTCCGCTCGCGGCGAGGAAGTCGAGCACGTTGACCACGAACAGCGGGTTGCCGTCGGTGCGCCGGTGCAGCGCGCGGGCGAGATCCGTGCGCTCGAGCCCCGGGAAGCGTCGCGCGACGATCTCGGCGACCTCGCTCTCGCCGAGCAGCTCGAGCGCGATCTCGGTGCACTGGCGGCGCAGCGCGAGGTGGTGGCGCGCCTGGTCGAGCGGATGCTCGCGCGCGCGCAGCTCTGCGGGCCGGAAGGTGCCGAGCACGAGCAGACGCGCCGGCTCGCGCCGGGTCGCGAGCGCGACGATCAGGTCGATCGTCGACGGGTCGCTCCAGTGCAGGTCCTCGAGCACGAGCACGAGCGTCGTCTCGCGGGTGATGAGGTCGAGCGCCTCGGTCATCTCGCGCAGCATGCGCTCCGGGGTCGCGCCGAGCGTCTCCTGACGCAGACGGGCCGCCTCGTCGGCGTCGAGCAGCGACGGCATCTGCACGAGCCAGGTCGGCGCCCAGCGCGCGAGGAGCTCCGCGATGCGCGGACGTCCAGCCTCGCGGCACAGACGCTCGAGCGCTTCGAGCACCGGCAGGTAGGCCTCGCTCGCGCCGTAGCGCTCGAGGCACTGGCCGCGCACGACCCGCACGGTGGCGGTCGCCGCGACCCGCGCGACGAAGGCGTCGACCACGGTGGTCTTGCCGATGCCGGGCTCGCCGGTGAGGAACACGACCTGACGCGCGCCGGCCGAGGCGCGCAGCCAGGCCTGCACGATCTGTTCGAGCACCGCCTCGCGGCCGACGGGCGCGACCTCTTCCTCCGTCCTCACTCGCGCGACACGCGGTAGCGGCGACGTCGGCGCGCCGTCGTCGCGCCGGCGCAGATGGCCGTCGCCCGCCGCGACGACCTCGACCGGCACGAGGAAGCGGTAGCCGCGGCGGTGCAACGTCTCGACGTAGCGCGGCGCGCGCGCGTCGTCGCCGAGCGCCTTGCGGATCTCGCCGACGTGGACCTTCAGCACCGCGTCGCCGACCGCGATCCCGTGCCACACGGTGTCGAGCAGCTGGTCCTTGGTGACCAGCGTGCCGGCGCGCTCGACGAGGCACTGCAGGACGGCGAGCGACTTCTGCGTCAGGCGCAGCGGCGTCGTGCCGCGCAGCAGACGCTGCTCGCCGACGTCAAGGATGAAATCTCCGAAGAGATACTGCGTCGCTTGGCTCACCGCGGACGATCGATGCCCATCCATGCGGCAGAATCCGTCCGAAGGAAAGGGGCTGGAACCCTCGATCGACCTCGCGTAAGACGAGCGGGGCGGCTGCCGCGCCCAGGGTGGCGCGCGTCGCGGGGAACGGGCGGAAAGGATCGACGCGCTGGGAGGAGAGGCGAAACCGCCGGCCACGGCGGCGCGGCGAGCGTCGGACGCGGAGCCGGTGATCGAGACCACGGCGCTGACGCGCACCTTCGCGCAGGTGCGCGCCGTCGACCGGCTGCACCTGAGCGTCACGCGCGGCGAGATCTTCGGCTTCCTCGGCCCGAACGGCGCCGGCAAGACGACGACCATCAAGATGCTGTGCGGCCTCCTGCAGCCGACCTCGGGCGAGGCGCGCGTCGCGGGCTGCGACATCCGCCGCCAGCGCGAGCGCATCAAGCGCACGACCGGCTACATGGCGCAGACCTTCTCGCTCTACCCGGACCTCACGGTGGAGGAGAACTTCCGCTTCTTCGCGGGCGTCTACGGCATCTTCGGGCGCGCCGCGACGCAGCGCATGGAGCGCCTGTTCGCCGACGTCGAGCTGCTCGAGCTGAAGGACGTGCAGGCCGGACGTCTCTCGGGCGGCATGAAGCAGCGCCTCGCGCTCGCCTGCGCGCTGGTGCACGACCCCGAGCTCGTCTTCCTCGACGAGCCGACCGCCGGCGTCGACCCGAGCCAGCGCCAGCGCCTGTGGGACTTCCTCTACGACCTGTGCGAGCGCGGCACGTCGCTGTTCGTCACGACGCACTACCTCGACGAGGCCGAGCGCTGCCACGAGGTCGGCTTCATGCTGGGCGGCAAGCTGATCGCGCAGGGCTCGCCGCGCACGCTGCGCGAGCAGCTCCGCTGTCGGCTGCTCGGCGTCGAGGTGCAGCGCGCGGTCGAGGCGATGCGTGCGCTGCGCGCGCTGCCCGGCGTCGTCGACGTGACGATCCACGGCTACGAGCTGCGCGTGCTCTACGCGGAGCCGGTCGAGTGCCGTGACGAGGCCTCGCGCATCGAGCGCGCGGCGGCGGCGGCGGGCGCGAAGGTGACGCGGGTCTACGCGCTCGAGCCGACGCTCGAGGACCTCTTCATCGGCTACGCGCGCGGCGAGGTGAGCCCGACGGCGTCCGAGGATGCCGCGCGCGAGGGCGCGGCCGGCGCCCCCGTCGAGTGATGCGCAACGTCTACCACCTCGCGCTCAAGGAGTTCCTCCACCTCGTACGCGACCGCCGCACGCTCGCCTTCCTGCTGCTCATGCCGTCGGTGCTGACGGTGATCTTCGGCTACGCGATCGGCAGCCCGCGCGTCACCGCGATCCGCACGCTGGTCGTCGACCAGGACGGCGGCCGCGTCGCCGAGGAGTACCTCGAGGCGATGGACGCCTCGATCACCTTCAAGACCGAGGTGATCGAGAACGCGACCGACGAGGACGTCGCGCGCGCCGAGGAGGCCCTGCGGCGCGACGACGTGAGCGCCTTCGTCGTCATCCCGCGCGGCATCAGCGAGGCGGTCGAGAGCGGCGGCACGGGACGCGTGCGCGCGGTGGTCGACGCGTCCGACACCTTCACCGCGCCGTCGGTGCTGCGCGAGCTCGGCAGCACGACCGTGCAGCAGAACACGCTGCTCGCCGCCGAGCGCCTGCGCCGCGAGGGCGACGTCGCCGGCATCGAGGAAGGTCTCGAGCGCGTCGCGCCGATCACGCTCGACGCCGAGATGCGCTTCAATCCGGAGCTCAAGAGCCAGAACTTCGTCATGCCGGGCGTGATCGGGCTGATCCTGCAGCTCCTCACCGTAATCGTCATGGCGACGTCGATCGCGCGCGAGCGCGAGCGCGGCACGATGGAGCAGCTCGCCGTGACGCCGCTCACGCCGGCGCAGATCTTCATCGGCAAGCTGCTGCCCTACTTCGTGCTCGCGCTGCTCGACACGGTGAACGTGATGCTGCTCGCCTGGCTGCTGTTCGGCGTCGCGCTCGGCGGACACGTGCTGGCCGTGACGGCGCTCGTCGTGGTGTTCATCCTGGGCTCGCTCGGCATCGGACAGCTGATCTCGGTCGTGTCGCGCAACCAGAGCCAGGCGGTGCAGCTCGCGGTGTTCTACATCCTGCCGGCGTTCGTGCTGTCGGGCGCCTTCACGCCGATCGAGACGCAGCCCGAGGCGGTGCGTCCGGTCGCCTACCTCTTCCCGCTCACGTACTTCTGCCACGGCTTCCGCGCGGCGCTGCTGCGTCAAGCAACGTTGCTCGACGTGCGCTGGGATCTCTTCGCGATGGGCGTCTTCGTCGTGCTGACGTTCGGCACGTCGGTGCTGCTGCTGCGCATCCGGCCCGACGTGCGCTGAGCAGCTGCACGCGCGAGGCGCGGCTCGCCTCGGGCGCGCGGCGGCTCAGGCCGCGTAGGCCGCCGGATAGCGGATGTACGCGTCGTGCAGCGTCGCGATGAAGCCCGGATCGCGCTCCGGGTCGGACGGGATCTCGAGGCGCGTGCCGCGCCGCCGCAGGTCCTCGCTGAAGCGACGCAGCACCTCGTCGAGCGTCAAGTCGTCGACGTGCTCGTCGTGCAGGCGGCGCTCCTCCTCCGACGCGAACACCACCGCCTTCCACGACACGCTGACGCGGATCTGTCGGCGCGGGAAGCGCGCGATCTCGCGCTCGCCGTCGCGGATCGCCCAGGTGTCGGCGTCGAGCCGCACGAGCTCGCTGTCGAACGTCAGCGACGGCATGCCGTCCTCGATGCGTCCGACCGGACGCACGCGGTGCCACATGAAGTCGTTGTCGCCGACGATCGCGGTGTTGGTGATCGCTCCTTCGTGCACGACCGACGGCGCGTCCGGACCGTTGGGCCAGTACTCGAAGCCGCCGTCCGAGCCCTCGTAGAACCACGCGACCGCGGTCGCGATGCGCGTGCGCACGTCCTCGAAGAGGCCGGACATGCCCATGATGGTCAGCAGCGTGATCGGGTGCTGCGTGCGGTCGAAGCCGCGGAACGCCGGCACGTCGGTGTGACCGCGCCCCTGCGGGAACGGCAGCTGCCAGGTCAGGTTCACGTAGACGTTGTGCGGCCGCACGATCTCGGCGTCGAACAGCTCGCGCGCGGCGTCGATGAAACGCGGCAGGTGGAGCAGCTCCGCGACGCCCTCCTCCGGCTTGCCCTCGGTCGCCCAGTTGCCGCGGAACACCGGCCCGACCGGCATCGCGCCGCGCTCGTTGCCCGACAGCGCCGCGTACTCGGCGTCGTTCGCGAAGTAGCGCTGCACGGGCCAGTAGGGCGCATGACGGTCGATCAGCGCGTCGATCGTGCTCGGGTCGTCGAGCACGCACGGGATGAACACCGGCCGGCGGGGCATGCGCGTCATCGCTTCCTCCAGGGCTTCGCTCAGGGGCTTCTCCGGGCGCGCGGATCTTACCGCAACATTACCGTTCCGTTATGACTCGCGGCGCCGCTGCCGGCTATCCCGTTTTGCGTGCCGAGAGCGCAAGCGAGGAGGACCACCGGCATGTCGACGCAGCGCGCCTTCGTCATCCAGTTCCTGCCGCGCACCGCGGCCGCGCCCGAGCGCTTCGAGGGGCGCATCGAGCACGTCGGCAGCGGCGAGGCGGCGGACTTCCGCTCGCCGCTCGAGCTGATCGACTTCCTGTCGCGGCTGCTGGGCGGACATGCGCCGGCGACGGGGAAGCCGGCCCGCGCAGAGCGGGCCGTGAGGAGCGGTGGGCGCAGCGGCCCGATGCCGGGCTGAGGCGCGGCCGCCCGGGCGGCTAGCCCTTCAGCGCGCGGCGCGGCGTCCCGACCAGACGTCGAGCCGCCGCGGCACGTCGGTCGCACCGGGCGCCCGCACGAGGTGCAGACGCCCCGTACAGCGCGCGCGCTGCACGCGGACCTCGGGCCCGCCCGCCTCGTGCCACTCGCGCGCCGCGGCGAGGCGACGCTCGAGGTCGGCGCGGCGCAGCGGCGTCACCCGCTCGCGCAGCACGTCGCGCACGAGCTCGTGGCGAAAGCGCCAGCGCGCCGCGACCCCGTCCGCAGCCGTCGCACCACCGGACGCCGCGAGCAGCCCGTCGCGACCCGCGAGCCGCGCGCAGCGCTCCTCGAGCGCCGCCGCATCCGCGCCGAGCGCGGCGGCGAGCTCGGCTGCGCCGAACTCGTCCCCCGCGACGCTCGCCGCCGCGAGCAGGCGCTGATCCTCGAAGGGCAGCCGCTCGCAGCGCCGCTCGATCGCCGCGCGCAGCGTCTCGGGCACGCGCCGCGAAAGCGTGCTCTCGCTCGCCCGCAGCACGAGAGCGTCGCCGTCGCGCACGAGGAGCCCGCCGCGCAGCATGTCGTCGAGCAGCTCGATCGCGAACGACGGGTTACCGGCGCTGCGCCGGTGCACGAGCGTCACGAGCCGCGCGGGCGGCGTCGCCGGAGCGAGGCGGCGCGCGACCAGCTCCGCGACCTCGTCCTCGGAGAGCGCGCGCAGCGCGATCTCCTCGCCCGCGCGGCGCAGCGCGAGCGCGGACGACAGCGCACAGGCAGCGCTCTCGCCGAGCGCGACATTGCACGGCCGGCACGCGCCGACGATCAGCAGCCGCGCCGGTGACTTTCGAATCCCGAGCGCCGCCAGGACGTCGAGCGTCGCCGGGTCGCTCGACTGCAGGTCGTCGAGCGCGAGCACGACGGTCGCCGCCGCGGACAGCGCTTCGAGCGCCTCGACGAGCTCGCGCTGCATGCGTCCGGCGCCCGCGCCCGCGGTCTCGCGCTGCAGCGCCTCGCGCTCGGCGCGCTCGACGAGCCACGGCATCTGCGCGAGCCACGTCGGCGCGCGATGGCGCAGCAGCTCGACGACGCGCGTGCCCGCAGCGCCGCGGCACAGCGCGGCGAGCGCCTCGAGCAGCGGCGCGTGCGCTTCCGTGCTGCCGAAGCTCTCGCGACACTGGGCGCGCGCGATCAGCGTCGCATCGTCGCTGGCAAACGACGCGAGAAACGCGTCGAGCACGGCACTCTTGCCGCTGCCCGCCTCGCCGGTGAGAAACGCGACGCGGCGCTCGCCCGCGCGTGCGTCGGCGAGCAGCGCGGCGAGACGCTCGCCCACCTCGGGGCGACCGACCGGCGCCGCGCGGTGCTGCGCCGCGGGCGACGACCGCGGCGGCGGCGGCTCGTGCGGCGTCACGAGCGACTGCGACGCAAGCACGCTGCGCGCCTCGTCCGCGGCCGGCGTCGGGCGCGGCGCGACCGACACCGACGTGCGCGGCGTCGGCGGCACCAGCGTGATGCCGCCGAGGAAGCGGTAGCCGCGCCGGTGCACGGTCGCGATGAAGCGCGGCGCGCGGTGGTCGTCGCCGAGCGCCTTGCGGATCTCGAGGATCGTCACCTTGAGCGCCGCGTCGCCGACGTAGGTGTCGGCCCACAGCGTCTCGAGCAGCTCGTCCTTGGTGATCAGGCGGCCGGCGTTCTCGACCAGGTGGCGCAGCACCGAGAACGCCTTCGGCGTCAGCGCGAGCGCCTGCGTGCCGCGGAAGACGCAGGCGTTGGCCGGGTCGAGGCGGAGATCGTCGGCGGGCGCCGACGTCGCCGCCGCGGGCACGGTCTCCTCGCGCTCCGCGAGCGCCGGTGCCGGCTCGCTTCCCTTGCCGCGCGCCGCGGCAGGGGCGACCGCCCTGCCCCGCACCGCCGCCGTGCGCGGCTCGCCGCGACGCCCCGTGGACGCGACCGACTTCCCCATGCCGGCAGCGCGGGTCGCAAGGCGGCGGCCACGGAGCGCGCCTCGCACAATCCGCGGCAATCGACGCGCTTCGCGGCCGCCACCGACAACGGCCGGTCGCGGCCGCGCAACGCGCGTTATCGGAGGCAGCGCGCCTCAGGTTCGGACGCGAGCGCCTTTCAAGGCTCGAACGGCGGCGCCAGCAGGAGCACCGTCTGGCTCGGATCGCGGGTCGCGATGATCAGCAGGTTCGCCTGGTCGTCGAAGCCCGCGATCTCGAAGTCCGACAGCGTCCCGATGTCGCCCGGGCGCGCGCTCGACACGGGCGCCAGGTAGGTGCCGTCGGAGAGCCGGACGACGACCCGCACCTCCTCGATGATCGTGGTCAGGCCGTCGATGCGGCCGAGCTCGGCGACGAACGCGACGTCGCCGCGACGGTTGATGCGCTGCGCCTCGAAGCGGACCAGCGTCTTGTCGGTGCCGGGCAGCGGCGCGTGCTCGGTCGCGACGTCGATCGACGTGAAGCCGTCGTTGAGCCGCAGCGTCTTCGGCGCGTCGTTGTCGCCCGACTCGCCGATGCGTGCGATGTAGAGCGCGCGCCCCTGCTCGTCCATGCCGACGGCGCGCAGGTCGACGATCTCGCCGCCCGGCGCCGCGGTGCGCTCGCGGTCGAGCACCCGGAAGTCGTTGCCCGACAGGATGCCGATCACCGTCGGACGGCTCGGACCCGGGTCGCTCGCGAGCGTCGTCGTCAAGAGCAGATCCTCGTCCGAGGTCGCGGCCGCGACCTGCGGGCGGATCAGTCGCCCGATGTCGCCGAGCGACTCGTTCGCGGTCAGCACCGTGTCGAGCTCGCCCGCGGCGTAGCGCACGAGCGTCGGCGCCTGACCGGAGCCGGGGATCGAGAAGAAGGTGACGCCGATGTCGGTCACCGCGACCTGCGGCTGCGTCGGGCTGATCCCCTCGAGCGTGATGGCGTCGTCGCGTACCTCGGTGACGACGCCGTCTTGCGCGACGAACAGCTTGATGTCGCACAGCGTGCGCGGGTTCGCGCCCGAGGTGTCGGTCTCGCACTCGTCGCCGCCGCCGATGAAGCCGATCGTGCCGGTGAGCCCGAAGGCGAGGTCGCCGAGGATGCGGAAGGTCGGGAAGACCGGCCCCGGCGGTGCGCCGGCGAGACCCTGCACGGCGCCGTCCTTCACGAAGTACAGCCGGTCGGTGTCGAGGCCGTCACCGGACTCGAAGATCGACGTGCCGTCCTCGAGCAGGCGCACGCGCGACAGCGTCCGCATGTCGGCGCCCTCGGGCGGCGAGTCCGGCGTCACGACCGGCGTGAAGTCGCCGTCCGCGCCGCCGAGCAGCACCGCGCGCCCGCCGTTCGCGTTGCGCACCGTGACGATCGCGCCGATCGCGCCGGAGTTGTTGAAGCCCGCGTCCTCGATGTCGGACACCGTGAGCCCGGCGACGGTCTCGCCCTCGGCGAGCAGCAGCTTCACGCGCTCGGGGTTCGGCGTCGGGACCGGCGTGGGCGCGAGGCTCGGACGCGGCGTCGGGCTCGTGCCCGGCGGCGGCGTCGGACCACCGCCACCCCCACCGCCGTTGCCGCCCCCGCCGCCACCGCAGGCGGCGAGCAGCAGCAGCGCGCCCAGCGCCACGCGCAGCGGGCGCTCCAAGACGAAGCGAAGCGATCGCGAGTCGTGCACGAAGAGCTCTCCTTCGTTGGATTCCGGAGCGGGTGGGTCGAGGGGCGGGGGGACGTGGGACCGTCGGCGAGCATAGCGTCTCGCACGCGGCCTGCGGTAGAGCAAATTTTCGCGCGCGCCGTGGCGGTCGCGATGGTCGCGAACGGCGCGTCGTGACGGGCGATCCCCGCATGGACGGTCGCGGAGCGGGCCGTCGCCGGCGCGGACGGTCGTGGAGCGGACGCTCGCCGACGCGACCACCCGCCGCGCTCAGCGTCCCTTGAAGCTCGGCGGCCGGCGCTCGAAGTACGCCTTCATCGCCTCGCCGAAGTCCTGCGAGCGGAACAGCGTCAAGAGCTGCATCAGGACGTGGTGCGAGTGCGACTCGAAGTCCTGCGTCAAGCCATGACGGAAGAGCCGCTTCATCGCCGCGATCGCGAGCGGCGCGTTGGCGGCGATCTTCTCCGCCCAGCGGGTCGTCTCGGCCTCGAGCTCCGCCGCCGGCACCACCGCGTTGACCACGCCCATCGCGAGCGCGCGCTCGGCGGGCAGATCGTCGGCGAGGAACGCGATCTCGCAGGCGCGCGCCCAGCCGACGAGCCGCGGCAGGTACCACGTGCCGCCGCTCTCCGGGACGATGCCGCGCTTCGCGAAGCCCGGGACGAGCTTCGCCGTGTCGCTCATCAGCCGCATGTCGCAGCCCAGCGCGAGGTCGAAGCCGTAGCCCGCGGCGGCGCCGTTGATCGCGCACAGGACCGGGGTGTCGATCTCGTGCAGCACCGTCGTCGGCAGGTGACGCGTGCTCATGTGCGACACGCCGCCACCGCCGCCGAGCGCGCCCGCGATGCCCTTGCCCTCGGCGGTGTCCTTGAGATCGAGGCCGCTGCAGAAGCCGCGCCCCGCGCCGGTCAGGATGATGACGCGGATCTCGCGGTCGCGGTCGGCGTCCTCGAGCGCATTGCTGAGCGCCTCGAGCATCTCGACGCTGATCGCGTTCAGGCGGTCGGGGCGGTTCAGCGTGATGCGCGCGATGTGGCCGGTCTTCTCGTACAGCAGGTCGGGCATGCGATCCCCCTACGCGAGTCAGGCGCCGCGCGCCAGGCTCGGCTCCGCCTCGGCCTCGTCGGCGGCGCTCGCACGTCCCTGCGATGCCGCCGACGTCTCGCCGCGCTCCTGCGCTTCGTCGCGCGGCGAGGCGACCGCGGCGAGCACCAGGCTCACCACCACGTCGCCCGGCTGCGGCTCGGCGAGGCCCTCGACCGTGGCGACCTGCAGCTTGCCGTCGGGCTTGAGCACGAACAGCGGCAGCAGCGTGCCGGCGTTTCGCGCCTGGAAGGCGGCGAAGTCGAACTCGGCGGTGAGCGGCGTCTTCTTGACGGTGGGCTGCGGACCCGCGAGCGCGCTGAGCGCGCGGTGCGTGTGCTCCTGGCCGAACAGGAAGCGGCCGCGGTGCTCGGCCGGCACCGCCTCGTGCCGACCTTCCTTCCGCGGCGCGAAGGGAAGCTGGTAGATCTCCTGGCGACCGAAGTCCTCGGCGTAGCGCATGCAGGCGAGCGAGTTGACCTCGTCGTTCGAGGTGACGGCGAGCATGCGGCCGAGCCCGCTGTAGTCGATCGCCTCGCGCGTCTCCTCGGCGAGCGCGCTGCCGTAGAGGCACGGCAGACCGGACATGCGGCAGTCGCGGATGTTCTCGAAGTGCGTGTCGACGAGGAACACCGGGATCTGCTCGTCGTGCAGCGCGCTCGCCACCGCGCGCACCCACGGATCGGCGCCGACGAACAGGACACCCTGCGGGTTCGCCTGCGCGAGCCCGAGCCGGCGCGCGAGCACGCCGGCGAGCGAGCCGTAGAGCAGCACGGTGACGAAGACGACGAGGAAGGTGACCGGCACGATCGCGAGCGCGCCGGCGTAGCCGAGCGAGACCAGGCTCAGCGCGAACACCGACGAGATCGCGGCGGCGACGATGCCGCGCGGCGCCATGCAGCAGAGAAACGCGCGCTCCTGCCAGGTGAGCGTCGAGCGCCAGGTCGAGAGCAGCACGCCCGCCGGACGCGCGATCAGGATCAGCACCGCGACGAACGCGAAGCTCGCCCAGCCGAGCTCGGCGAGCGCTTCCGGACGAAGCCGCGCGCCGAGCACCACGAACAGCCCGGAGACGAGCAGCACCGTCAAGCTCTCCTTGAACTCGACGACGTGCCGGATCGAGACCCGCGTCTGGTTCGCGAGCACGATGCCCATCACCGTCACCGCGAGCAGCCCGGACTCCTCCTGCAGGACGTTCGCCGTCGTGAAGGCGGCGATCATGAGCATCAGCGACACCGGGTTGTGCAGCGTGTCCGGCACCCAGTAGCGCGACAGCACGACGATCAGGATCGCCGCCGCGACCCCGCCGATCGCGACGCCGATCACGAGCGTCGAGGCGAGCTCGATGGTTGCGCGACCGAAGCCCTCGCCGACGTCCGCCTGCACGACGGTGAAGGCGAGCACCGCGAGCGTCGCGCCGATCGGATCGATGATGATGCCTTCCCACTTGAGCAGCGCGCCGACCTTGCCGCGCAGCCGCAGGTGGCGCAGCATCGGACCGATCACGGTCGGACCGGTCACGACGAGGATCGCGCCGAGCAGCGACGCGACCGCCCACTCGAGCCCGAGCAGCCAGCGCGCCGCGAGCGCGCCCGTGACCCACGACACCGCGACGCCGACCGTCACCAGCAGGAAGAACGCGCGCCCGACGTCGCGCAGCTCGCGCAGCTTCAGGTTGAGGCCGCCCTCGTAGAGGATCACCGCGACCGACAGCGAGACCAGCGGCAGCAGCAGCTCACCGAACAGCTCGTCGGGGTCGAGCCAGCCGAGCACGGGGCCCGCGACGAGGCCGCTCGCGAGCAGCAGCAGGATCGACGGCATCCTGAGACGCCACGCGATCCACTGCGCGGTGATCCCCAGGACGAGGATCGCGGCGAGCGAGATCAAGGTGTGGTGCGACAACGTCGTCCCCCGGCGCGCAGCGCCGACTCTCGATCCTACATGCTGCGGCGGCGCTGCAAAGAGGCGCGCCGCGCGCGGGACGCGACGCTAGCGGTGCAGGTTCTTCGCCGGACAGCGTCCCGCGAGCAGCGCGATGTCGCGCGAGAACGGCGGCACCGGAACGGTCCCGTTCAGCTTGACGGTGTCGAGCCAGGCGCCGGTCCAGGTGTCGTACCACTGCCCGCACCAGCGCCCCTCGACCTGCAGGGTCGCGTCGCCGATCTCGACCGCCTGCGGCGCGTTCCACTGGAACGCGTCGTCCTTGATCCAGAGCAGGAGCCGCGTGCGTCCGCGCAGGCCGTACGCTACGACCGGGCGACTCTGCGACTGCACCGTCGCCGTCGCGGGAGCGAAGCGCTCGCGGTCCCAGCGCAGCCCTTCGACGAAGCGCGCGACCGCGCCGAACATCGGGTAGTAGCGATCGGGCTCCTGGGCGATCAGGTTGTCCCACCACCAGGTCATGCCGGTGCCGATGCCGCCGGAGACGACGCCCGCCCAGAGCGCGTCGTGAATGCCGATCCCCTCAGGATCGGCCTCGCGCGTCTGCGGCGCGCCGCGCGCGTCGACGCCGATCTCGGCGAACAGGACCGGCTTGCCGGTCACGCCCATCCGCTCGCGCGTCCACGTGGTCACGGTCTGACCGATGTTGGCGAACGGCGGGAACTGGTCGGCGTAGAAGTGGATCTGCGTGAAGTCGAGGCCGCCGTCGAGCCAAACGTTGCGGTCGTTCCAGTAGAGGGCGTGGCTCGAGGTCACGAGGTGATCGTACGGATCGAGCGCGCGCAGCAGCGCGGCCATGTCGGCGTGCCACTGCGTGATCGCGGGCGAGCGGTAGCCGTCGGTGAGGTCGACCTCGTTCCACAGCTCCCACGAGTGGACGTGCGTCGACCAGCCCCAGCGCGCGACGACGTAGCGCAGGCGGCGCTCGAACAGCTTCCGCGCCGTCGGGTCGGTGAAGAACTCGTCCGCCGTCGCGAGCGGTCCGCCGTTCGCGGCGTTGTACGGGTTGCTCGCCCAGTTGCCGTTGAACAGCGTCGCGAACGCGCCGTGGTTGATCAGCGACACCATGACGTAGATGCCGCGGCGCTCGGCCTCCTCGAGCACGTGGTCGAGCTGCCACGCGCGGCCGAGGCGGTTCGTGTAGTCGCCGAGCGGCGTGTCGTTCCACTCGAGCCCGAAGGACCACGGCGCCATCCAGATGCGCGCGAAGTTCGCGCCCTGCTCCGCAAGGCGCGCGAACCAGTCGTCGTAGGCGAAGGTGCCACGGGAGTCGTACCAGCCGGTGTTCTCGCCGACCGCGAAGTACGGCGAGCGGTCGTCGAACGCGAGGTGGCGTCGGTCGCGTCGGCTGATGCGCAGAAAACCGCGGCCCTTCGCCGGCTTCACCTGCAGGATCTCGAACGGCGTCGTCGTGGTCGCGCCGCCCTGACGCACGACCCAGCGCCAGCGCCAGCGGCCCGGGCGGGTCGGCGTGAAGCGCACGCGGAAGTGCGGCTCGCCGACCGGCGTCAAGCGCTCGTTGCCGTTCGGCCGCAGCTCGCGCTCGTAGTCCTGGTACCAGAAGCCGAGGACCTCGAAGAGCTTGCCGCCCGGCGACACGAATTCGGCGCGCACGTCGATCTCGTCGGGATCGAACGGGTTGGTCGGCGGGACGGGCGGCACCCAGGACGCCTCGAAGCGCGCCCAGCGCTGTACGGTCGGCGGTGCGGCGTCCGACGCCGGAGCGCCGCAGACGACGGCGAGGACGAGCGCGCCGAGAGCGAGCGTGGCGAGGCGCACGTGGCGGAGAAACGACACGGCAAGCACGTGCCCCTCCTGACACGCCGGACGCGGAGCCGGCAAGCACGTTCTGCGGCGGCGGACCGTGACGAGCGCGCACGCCGCGCCGCGCGCTCAACGCGCGGACGAATTTCGGCTATGAGCGCGCTCATGACCGAGTGGGATGCCGGCGCCTATCATCGCGAGTCGACGCTGCAGAGCTGGCTCGCCGCACAGAGCCTCGCAGCGCTCACGCTCGCGGGCGACGATCGCGTGCTCGACGTCGGCTGCGGCGACGGCAAGGTGACGGTCCAGATCGCCCGCCGCCTGCCGCGCGGTCGGCTCCTCGGCATCGACCCCTCGCACCACATGATCGATTACGCGCACCGGCATCTGTCGGCGCCGAACCTCGCCTTCGCGGTCGCGGACGTCCGCGCCCTGCCCTGCCGCGGCGCGTTCGACCTCGTCGTGTCGTTCAACGCGCTGCACTGGGTGCCGGAGCAGCAGCGCGCGCTCGAGAGCGTGCGCGAGGCGCTCGCGCCCGGCGGCCGGACCTTCCTGCAGATGGTGCCGCGCGGCGAGCGTCGTGCGCTCGAGGCGGTGATCGAGGACACGCGCTCGTCGCCGCGCTGGTCGCGGTGGTTCACGGACTTCCGCAAGCCGTTTCTCCACTTGACGCCGGACGAGTACGCCCAGGTCGCCACCGCGGCCGGGCTCACGGTCGAGCGCATCGACGTGCAGGCGCGCCGCTGGGACTTCGAGACCCGCGATGCCTTCGTGCGCTTCGCCGATGCGACCTTCGTCGAGTGGACCTGCATGCTGCCCGCCGAGCACCGCGACGCGTTCATCCACGACGTGCTCGACCGCTACGCGACGCTCGCCGAGCGTCCCGAGGACGCGAACGCGTTCCTGTTCTACCAGATGGAGGTCGTGCTGCGGCGTCCCTGACGCCGCGCGCGGCGCGCGTCAAGCATCAGCCCTGCTTCGCCGCTGCGCAGCGCGTGACGCGCGGCGCTCAGCCCGCGCGCGCCGTCGCGCACCAGCGGCGGAAGAGCGCGATCTCCTCCGCGTCGTACGGCGAGCCGTCCGGACGCAGCACGTCGTGGTGCCACGCGCCGTCGGCGTAGAACGGCTCGAAGCCCGGCCACGGCCGGTGCGTCTGCGTGCGGCCATTGACCAGCCCCCAGTGGAAGCAGCCGATGCGCCGCTCGGCGAACCACGGCAGGTGCGTCGCGACGCGCGAGCCGAGCCCGCGCGCGAGCCACTCGGTGCAGACGATCGGCCGGCCCTCGCGGCGCAGCACCTCGACCATCTGCTCGACGTGCTCGAGCGGCAGGTAGCTGTGGAAGCTCACGAAGTCCGAGAGCGCGACGAGCTCCGTCTCGCGCTCCTGCCAGACGAGGCTCCACACGCCGCTCGTGAGCGGCTGCTCGGGCGCCGCCGCGCGCGCCCACGCGAAGCAGCTGCGCGCGAGCTCCATGCTGTGCGGCCAGAGCGGATCGCTCGCGACCGCGGGGTCGCGCTCGGGCTCCGGCACGAGCGTCATGTCGTTGCCCGGCTCGTTGTAGAGGTCCCAGGCGACGATGCGTCGGTCGGCGCGGAAGTGCCCGACGACGTCGAGCACGTAGCGCTCGAGATCCGGCCAGCGGGCGCGGTCGCGCACCACCGCGCGGCCCGGGCTCGCGACCGCGCGCGAGTTGTGCACGCCGGGCAGCGGCTCCGGCTGCGGACCGAGGTGTGGCTCGCGCCCCGAGAAGCCGCAGTCGTCGAACAGACACAGCATCACGCGGATGCCGTGGCGTGACGCGACGCCGAGGAAGCGATCGATGCGGTCGCGCAGCCCCGTCGCGTCGTCCTCCCAGACGAGGAACTGCAGGTTCGTGCGCAGCGCGTTGAAGCCGACGTCCTGCGCCCAGCCGAGCTCCTGCTCGATGGTCGGAAGGTCGAAGGTGTCGGCCTGCCAGAGCTCCGTCCAGTTCACCGCGGTGCGCGGCAGGTAGTTGAAGCCCACCATCCAGGGCTCGCGCGCGTACCACTCGGAGACGCGCTCGACGCTCCAGCGCTCGTGCGCCGCCCTCACGCGCCGTGTCCCTCACGGAACGCCGGATGTCCCTTCATGACCACCAACGAGCCCGCTCGTCCGAAGCGACGGCGGGCGACAGAGGTAGCAAAGACCACGGAGAAGACCATGAAGACGAAGAGCAAGATCCTCGAGAAGATCGCAGCGACCGTGACCGCGCTGGTGCTCGCGCTCCGGCGGCGGCGGTAGCGGCCGACAGCGAGGGAATCCCCGGCATGATCATCGGCTTCCGCCAGAACGGCGAAGCATCCGACTACGTCGGGTGGACGAACGGCGTCGTGAGGGTCGACGTAGGCAACGGCGTCACGCGGCGATCCTAGTTCGGTCGCAGCATCTGCCCGAAGCGCGATCTCGCCATCCGCCAGCAGGAGATGCTCGCCGACGCCGTCGCGAGCCGGATGACGATCGTCCCGTACTACAAGATCGGCAACGGCAACATGCGCTGCCTGGTCGGGTTCACGCTGACGCGCGACTCCTTCCTCGAGGAGGTGCTGTGAGGCCGTAGGCGTCAAGCACCAATTCATCACGCGAAAGCCCGGGGGCGCCAACGCCTTCCGGGCTTTCTTCGTTCCGTACGCAGCCGACGAGACCGCTCGTCAGCCACGGCCCAGCACCCCGCATGCGCGACGCCCGAGCGCTCGCAAACGCGCTCACGCCGCATGTCCCCCGCGGGACACGAGATGTCCCGCCATCGAGGCCGGAAAGCCCGCGCCCCCGAAGGGCGCGGGGCAGCAGAGGACGCAAAGACCATGGAGAAGACCATGAACAAGAAGCACGACACCCTGAAGACGATCGCGGCGGCCGTCGTCGCGCTGGTGCTCGCGCTGCCGGCGGCGGCGCTCGCCGACAGCACCGGGAACCACGGCAAGCTCATCGGCGTCGAGCACGGCACCCCCAACTCGCTGTACGCCGCGATGCTGCGCGGCTCGATCTTCGTCGACGAGGGCAATGGCGTCGTCCGCGAGTACGGCTTCGGCGGCAGCCTGTGCAACTCGCGCGACCTCACCATCGAGGAGGAGCAGCTTCTCGTCGTCGCCATCTCGCAGCGGATGAGCATCATCCCGCGCTACCGGATCGGTGGCGGCAACACGCGCTGCCTCGTCGCCTTCACCCTGACCCGTCCGGCCCAGGCCGCGAAGATCCAGTGAGCTCGCCGAACAGACTCTGGTAGGCAGCAGCCGCGCGAAGCCCGGAGGGCGCAACCGCCCTCCGGGCTTTCGTTCGTGCAGCGATCGGCCGCTAGTTCCTCCGGGGGGGAGCGGACACCGACGCGCTTCCCAAGGTCAGCCCCGCACCTGCGAAGAGAGGGCGGGCATAGAGGCAGCGAAGGCCAAGGAGGAAACGATGGAGACGAGCAGCTTCTCGAAGGCGATCGCGGCGATCGTCGCCGCGCTGGTGCTCGCCCTGCCGGCAGCGGCGTCGGCCGACAGCACCGGAATTGCGGGCAAGATCATTGGCTTCCAGCACTTCGGCACAACCTCCGACGACGCCGGTATGGTGGCGGGCAAGATCTACGTCGACGAGCAAGGCTCCACGAGAGTCTACGCCTGGGGCGGGAGCCTGTGCGGTAGCCACCAGTTCGACGTCGACGAGCGGCAGCTCCTCGCCACCGCCATCTCGCACCGGATGAGCATCGTCCCGCGCTACAAGATCGGCAGCGGCAACACGCGCTGCCTGGTCGCGTTCACCCTGACGCGTCCGGCCTTCGTCGACCGAGTCCAGTAGGCTCGGCGACGAGCTTCGGACGCGCCGCATCGAACGAAGTCCTCGAGCCCGGAGGGCGCACGCGCCCTCCGGGCTTTCGTTTGCGTCCCGACCTGCCGCCAATTCGTGCGGGTGGAGCTCGCGGGCCGCACAGCCATCCCAATCGGCCAGACGCCGACGCCGTTCGTCGGACGCGACGCCGAGTGCCGCGTGCTCGCCGACGCCGTGCACGCCGCGTGCGCCGGCGCCGGTCGGCTCGTGCTGATCGCCGGCGAGCCCGGCATCGGCAAGACGACGCTCGTGCGCGAGGCGCTGCGACGCGTCGAGGCGGAGCGTCTCGCGCCGCGACCGGGAAGCGATCTCGGACGCGACGCCGACGAGCCGGTCGTCCTCTGGGGCCGCTGCGTCGAGGGCGAGGGAGCGCCGCCCTTCTGGCCGTGGACGCACGCGCTGCGCGGCTACGCGCTCGCCCACGACGCCGACGACCTCGAGGACGAGCTCGGCGTCCTCGGCGTTCCATCCTCGACCCTGCAGCCGCCAGAACGCAGCGTCCACCGCGAGATGAAGCCGCAGCTCCTGGTCCTCGACGTGCGGCACGAGCGCGACGCACGCGCGGCTCGCGGTCCGGCTCGCGCCGGGATCGTCCCACGACAGCACGCTCGCGAGCCGCAGCAGCGCAAGGGCCTGCCACGCGGCGTCGCCGTGCTCGACGCCCCACGTCGCGAGCCGACGGAAGGTGTCCGCCGCGGCGACGCGATCGCCGGCCGAGCGGTACGCGAGCCCGAGGTCGAGCAGCAGCTCCGGCCAGACCCGGTCCGCCTGCGCGCGCACGAGACGGCGCGCGAGCTCGCACGCGTGACGCAGGCGCGCGATCGCCTCCTGGCTCGCACAGCGCCGCACCTCCTCGGCCGCCGCGCGGCGCAGGCTCGCGATCGCTTCCGGCCACTCGTGCGCGTGCTCGTGGTGGTGCGCGCACGCGGCGGCGACGGCGTCGGGATCCGCGGCGTGCGCGCGCTCGAGCCAGGCCGCGAGGCGCGCGTGCGTCCGCAGCCGGCGCGCGTCCGGCACACGCCGCGCGAGCACCTCGGGATAGAGCGCGTGCGTGAAGCGATAGCGCGGCAGCGGCGTGCCGTCGGGCAGCGTCGCGACCGGCGCCGACGCGAGCATCGAGCCCTGCCGCGCGAGCTGGTCGCACAGCTCCTCGACTGCGGTGACCGGCAGCTCGAGCGCATCGGCGACCATCGCCGCCGCGAACTCGCGCCCGACGAGGCTCGCGGTCTCGAGTACGCGCTGGCCCTGCGCGTCGAGCCGCTGCACCTGCTGCTCGATGAGCTCGCCGAGCGTCGGCGGCACCGTGCGCGCGACGTGGTCGAGCGGCCGCGCGATTTCGCACGCCGGGTCGGGAAGATCGCGCCACGCTATCCGACGATTCGGATCACGAAGACCCTCTGCACCTGCGCGATCGAGCCGATCGGCCTCGTGGGACGGCTCGTCCAGATGCGACAGGCCGAGGGCGTCGTGCCGAGGATCAGGCTCGCCTGCGAGATCCCGACCTTCGATCCCGAAGGCACCATCACGTCCAGGCACTTCTGCTACGAGTTCGTGCCGCTCTGGAAGTGAGGAGAAGGCCATGCACGCCAGCTTCGGTCGCGCGCTGCCCTGAGCCGAGCGCCATGAGGACGGAGCGAGCATCTCCCTGGACTCCGTCGGTCGCGCTCGATCTCGCGCGGGAGCTGGTGCTCCTGCGCGAGGTCGAGAGCGCGGCGCGCGCGTTCTCCGCGCGCCGCGCGTCGGCCGGTGGGCACGGCGAGCGTCGGCTGCGGCTCGTCGTCGGCGGCCGTGCCGGACGCGAGCGTGCACGCTCGCGAGTGAGCGCGCGCGCGACGTGCTCGACTCGGTCCCGCCGCGTCGTGCTAGGCTCGGGCGTCCGCCGGTCGACGGCGGCGCAGGAGGGCTGCCGCCATGCTCGCAAAGCTGCTCGCGCGTGACCTCGCGATCGTCGCGCTCACGGCGCTGGTCTGGCACCTCGCGGCGGACGCGTCGGCGGTGCCGGGGCTGCGCGGCGACTTCGCGGGCGTCGTCGCCGGCCTCACGATCGGCGTGTGCGGCTACCTGCTGCACGAGTGGGGCCACCTGCTCGGCGCGCTCGCCGCAGGCAGCACCGTCCACCCGGCGCGCTCGCTCGCGTCGGGCTTCCTGTTCAGCTTCGACTCGCGCGCGAGCACGCGCCGTCAGTTCCTCGCGCTGTCGCTCGGCGGCTGGGTCGCGACGGCGCTCGCGCTGTGGTTCGTCTACGCGCAGCTGCCCTCCGACCTCTTCGCGTCGCGCGTCGCGCGCGGCGTCGTGGTCGCGAACGTGCTGCTGGTCGTGCTGATCGAGGTGCCGCTCGTCGCCTGGTCGCTCGTCACCGGGCGTGTGCCGCCGGTCGACAA
Source organism: Candidatus Binatia bacterium (assembly GCA_036563615.1). Lineage (NCBI taxonomy): Bacteria > Candidatus Binatota > Binatia (SeqCode) > Binatia bacterium. The sequence continues at coordinate 412,379 of DATCMB010000023.1, read as the reverse complement.
CCAGCGCGCGCCCGCGACCCGGAGCACGTCCGCCCAGAGCAGCTCCGCGACGCTTGCGACGCCGAGCGCGCCCGCGTCCGCGCCGCTGGGCGCGGACTGAGGCTCGCCGTCACGGACAGCCGCTGCCGGCGCCGACGTTCAAGCAGTCGTCGGGCGTGTTGCCGTCGAGCTGACCGCCGAACAGCTCGAGCTTGCCCTGGTTGGCGATGCCGCCGCCGGCGAGCGCCGCGCGGTTCTTGCGGATCAGGCTGTTGCGGATGCGCACGAAGCCCGCGTCGCCGTTCGCCGCGGCGTTGAGGATCGCGCCGCCGACGCCGCCGAACGGGATCGTCCCGCGCAGCCCGGCCTCGTTGAGACGCAGGGCGACGCCCTTCAGCGTGAGCGCGCTCCGCGGTGCGTTGTAGATCGCCGCGCCGACGCCGTCGGTGCGGTTGCCCTGGATCACGACGCTGTGCAGGGCGAGCGCGTCTGCGGCGTTGTGCAGCGCGCCGCCGAAGCCGACGTCGCAGCTCGCGCCGTCGCACTGCGAGCGGTTGTTCGCGAGCCGGCCACGCGTCATCTGGGCGTTCTCGCCGCGCACGACGAGGATCGGCTTGCTGCGACACTGCGCGCCGGCGCACGTGGTCGCGTTGGCGACGATTTCCGCGTCCTCGCTCGTCAGCCGCTTGCCGCCGTCGATCTCGAGCAGCGGCTCGAGGCTGCAGCCGCCGCCTTCGCAACGCAGCACGTTCTCTCTCACGCTCGCCACGTCGATCTCGACGCCCGTTGGCGCCTGCAGGTCGACGAGGTGCTGCACCGAGCAGCGCTCGCCGAGACAGCGCGCGTCGTTGGCGTCGATGGTGCTGCTGTGCACGATCGCGAAGAAGGTCTGCGACGCCAGCTCGACCACGTTGCGCACCCGGCAGTCCGCGCCGTGGCAGGACGTCTGGTTGCCGACGATCTCGGCGAACCGGAGGTAGCAACCGACGACGGCCTCGGCGTCGGCGATCTTGCCGACACTGCAGCCCGGACCGGTGCAGTCGAGCGCGCTCGCTTCGATCTCGAGGCCGTCGAGAAAGACCTCATCCGCCAGCACGTCGACGACGTCCCCGACGTTGCAGTCGGTGCCGGCGCACGTCGCGTTCGTGCCGACGACGTCGAGGTCCACTGCCGAAACGATCGCGGGGGCGCGCGCCTGAACGGCGTTGCGCGTCTCGCACCCGTCGCCCTCGCAGAGGAGGAACGAGTCGGCGAACGAGGCGATCGTGAAGAAGACTCTCGTCGCCTCGGCGTCGTAGAGCGAGCTCGCGCTGCACGACGCGCCGTCGCACTGCACGGTGTTTCGGTTCAAGCGCGTCCGATCGAGCTGCACCTCGCCGGCTCGCGCGACGACGATGCCACCGCTCGTGCAGCCGTCCGCGAAGCAGTACGACCTGTTGCTCGCGACCACGCTGCGATCGAGCACGAGCCTCGCGCCCGGCGTCTCTCGTTCATCGTGAACCACGATGGCCGCGGCGCCCGCGGTGCACCGTGGGTCGAGGCACTGCGAGCGGTTGCCACGGACGCGAGAGCGGACGAGCGTGACCGAGCCGCCGGCGGTCGAGCGGATCGCGGCGCCGTGGCGGGCGTCGCCGCACCCGTCGCCGCTGCAGTACGCGGTGTTGTTCTTGACGTGGACGGCGTCGAGCACCAGCGGACCGTCGCCGCCCACCTCGATCGCGCTCGCGCCGGTGGTGCAGCCTGCGCCGTCGCAGCCGACGTCACCGCGGACGATCGACAGCTTGCGGAGCGTGACGGCAACTCCGCCCAGACCCGCGGGATCGACGTGCAGCACGCGGTCGCCGTCGCCCACGAAGATGGGCTGGCCGTAGCCGGACGCGATTTTCGTCTTGCCAGGCCCCTTGCCCACGATCGCCACCGACTGCGTGACGTCGAGGTCGCCCTCCTCGTTCGCGTCGTCACCGCCCGCGCCGCGGGAGAGGAGGTACTTGCCGCGACGGAGCTGGATCACGTCGACGGTCGGCAGCGGGTCGCCGGCGACGCACTCGCCCGGCTTGGCGCCCGACGGCGCGTTGGCGTTCGCCGCCCGGACCGCCTCGCGGAGCGAGCAGCGCCCGTCGTCGGCGACGACGTCCGCCCGCTCGGTGACCACGATGGTCGCAGCGCTCGCGGGGAACGCCACGAACCACGACGAAGCGGCCACGAGGGCCGCGCACAGAACCGCTTTTCGAGCTTGCATGCCGTCTCCTCGCCGGAACCGCCGGTTTCGGCGAGATGACGAAACGAAGCTCCGCGTCGATTGCGCGACGGGCTCAGTTGCTCCAGTCGCCGCGCACGTGGCGCGCGAGCTCGAAGCGCTCGTCGGCCGACGCGGCGAGGAAGCGCTCGAGCTGGTCGAGCAGCCGCTCCGCCATCGCGAGCGTGCTGTCCATCGTCACGTACTTGTAGAGCCCGAGCCGGCCGAGCGGCACGAGCCCCGAGATCCGCGTCGCCTCGGCGAGGTAGCGGTAGAACTTCTCGTCCTCCCACCACACCGGGTACATGCGCACGCCGTCGTCGACGATCTCGCGCAGGACGACCGACGGCCCGGAGCGCTTCTCGCCCTGGTGGATCACGCCGAAGTCGGTCGTGCGGCACACCGGCGTCTCGGCCCACGGGGTGTAGAGCCAGGCGAACTGGACGCCGTCGGGCGCGCGGCCGAGCTCGGCGCGCTCCGGGTCGGGCGCGATCTCGGTCTCGACGCGGTAGCCGCGCCACTCGAGCGGCCCGAAGCGGTAGCCGAGCAGCGCGTCGATCGGCGCCGTCGCGACCACCAGGTCCGCGCGCAGCTCGCCGTCGTCGCACGTCACGACCACGTCGCGGCCGTCGCCCACGACGCTCGTCACGCGGCAGTCGTAGCGCACGTCGAAGCGCTCGAGGAGCTGGTCGAAGAGCGGGTTGAAGCCGCCGGTCGGGTAGTAGTGCGGCGCCTCGCTCGGCAGGCGGAAGTCGCCGGTCTCGGCGATGCGCTCGAGGCGGCGGAGCTTGCCCCACTCGGCCGGCATGTCGCACAGCCGACGCCCCCAGAACTTTCGATTGAAACCCTCGAAGGCGAGCTCGGTGAGCGTCGGCCCGACCGACGTGCGCAGGTACGCTTCGAGGTTCTCCTCGGACGGCGGCTCGCCGGCTGCGGCGATCTCGGCGAGCTCGCGCGCGACCTGCTCGCCGCACGACAGCTTGCCGACGCTCGCGCGATCGACCGGAAACGGAATCACCGGCCAGCCCGGACGCAGCCGCGTGCCCTGGTAGATGCGACGCTCCTCGAGCTTGAGAAACTGCCGGAGGAAGGGAAGGATGCGCGCCGTGCCTCGGAACACGCTCACGACGCGCGGTCCGTACTCGTACGGCAGACCTTCGCGGGTGTACGACGTCCGCAGCATCCCGCCGGGGACCTGATCCTGCTCGACGATCGTGATCTCGGCCCCCACGCGCTCGCGCAGCAGCCACGCCGTGCACGCCCCCGCAAACCCCGCTCCGATGACGATGGCTTTCACGCTTTCGCCTAAAATTCTGAAGCGCCCTTTCTGCGCGCCGTGACGTCGGGATGAGACTTCTACTCGTCGGAGCCCTGTCTTGGAACCCCGAGCGGGTGCGAAGCCTCGCCGAGCGCGGCCACGAGCTCTGGGGGCTGTGGACGCGCAGCATGGGCTGGGACCAGGGTCCGTATCCGGCGCTCGCCGACGTCGTGCGCACGATCTCGCTCGACGACGCCGCGCGCACGATTCGTGAAGAGCGCATCGACTGCGTCTACAGCCTGTTCCAGGTCTACGACGCGCGCCTGTGGGCGCCGCCCGCGGCCGGCGTCGAGCACGACGTGTGGACCGTGCTGCGCACGCTGCTCGCCGAGCGAGCGCGCGGCGCGTTCGACGTGCCGATCGTCCGCCACTGGGGCTTCGACGTGCAGAACCTCGATCCGGACGTGGCGCGCGCGCTCGACGGTCACGTGTTCTGCAACCGCGAGAAGCTCGTGTACTGGCAGACGGCGCGCGGCCGCGGCGGCTGCGGCCTCGACGTCTTCGACGGCTGCGAGGTGATCGACTTTCTCGACGGCGACCGCCCGAAGCTCGAGTTCATGAACGACCGCTTCGCCGAGCCGATCTCCGAGCGCACCGGCGACGGCGAGATCCACACGGTGTGCATCGGGCGGCCGTTCGGCGTCGACGTGCTTGCCGCCGCGCGGCGCGGGATCCACGTGCACGTCTACGGCAACGGCTTCGACGAGGTCTACCGCTCGATCTGCGACGACCTGGCGCCGCGCGACGCGCGCCGCCACGCGAAGCTGCTCGCCCGCTTCCTGCACGTGCACCCGTCGTTGCAGACGCGCGGGGCGTCGTGGGACGAGCTGCGCGCCGTCAAGTCGCGCTGGGTCGAGGAGTTCTCGCGCTACGACGCCGGGTGGTCGTACGTCGGAAGCCCGCTTCCGTGGCCCGGGCTCGACGACCGCGGCGCGATCCCGAACCGCCTCTCGACCTACGTCCTCGCGGGTCTGCCGGTGATCGCCGACCCGCGGCCCGGGTCGTACCGCTGGGAGGAGCTGCGCCGCCTCGGTATCGAGATTCCGTTGCTTGACGGCGACTACGACGCGCTGCGCGCGAGCCTCGAGCAGGAGGTGCGCACGCGCGCCAAGCGCGACGCGGCGCGCGCCGCCCGCGCCGCGTACTCGTTCGACGCCTCGATCGAGCCGCTGCTCGCCGTCTTCGAGCGCGCGCGGGCGGCGTACTACGCGCGTCCGCACGTCGAGCGGACGCGCTTTGCGCCGCCCGCCGCGCGCCGCCTGATCCACTTCGCGACCAGCCCGGACCCGAAGACGATGGTCGCGAGCCTGGTGCGCCGGCTCACGCCGTACGAGGAGCCGCTCGGGAAGCGCGTCGGCTCGGTGCTGCGCGGCGTCGCGGAGTACGGGCGCGCGGCGCTGCGGCCGTGGCGCGCGCGGCGCCTGGCGCGCGCGCTGAAGCCGTGGGTCGAGGGCGGATGAAGGTCGCGGTCCTCGAGCGCTTCGCCGATCCGTCGCGGCGCTGCGATCCGGCGCTGATCGGCGGCGACGGCGACGCGGCGACGACGTGGAACCTGCCCGGACCCTTCCACGAGCCGCTCTCGCTCGTGCGCCACCTGCCGCGCGCGGCGCTGCGCTGGCTCGACGGCACGGTGCCGCGCGCCGAGCGTCGCGCGCTGCTGCGCGCGTGCTGCCAGACGGGCGGCGCGCGTCTCGGCGCGCTCGCGCGCGCCCCGGAGCTGTGGGCCGCCGCGCGCGCGGGCGAGGTCGAGCGCATCGCCTGCTTCTCGAAGAAGCACTTCGCGCTCGCCCACTTCCTCGCCGAGCGCTTCGAGCTGCCGTGCGAGGAGACGCTCGCGAGCGGCACGCAGTACTTCGGCGAGTTCGCCTTCGAGCTGCTCGCGGTGATCCCCTACGCCTACTGGCTGCACTCGCAGGGCCGGCTCGAGCGCACGGCGTCGACGCCCGACACGCGCTGCCTCTACTACTTCTCGCCGCACCACGAGGAGCGTCCGACGCGGCGACGCTACGTGCCGATCACGGAGTACCCGATCGGCGAGCGCGGCCATCGCCTGCGCTACGACCTCAAGGCCTTCCCGCGGACGCTCGACGAGAGCCGCTGGCGGCCGCCGCCCTACGCCGAGGTCTACCGCGACGACCGCTTTCGCTGGGAGCGCGAGATCTGCGTCGTCGGCAACAAGGCGAGCGACGAGCGCTACCTGCGGCGCGGCTTCGCCGTCAATTACCTCGACGTCGAGCTGCTCCTCGAGCTGATCGGACGGCTGCGACGGCGCTTCCAGGTGATCTACGTCCGGCCGCGCGCCGCGGACATCGTCAACGACCACCAGCGGGTGCGCGAGATGGGCGACATCGAGACCATCAAGCATACATACCCGGACGTCGTGACGATCCAGGAGCTGCAGGCGCGACATCCGGAGCTGGGCTTCAACGAGCTGCAGCTGCGGCTGTTCGCCGGCTGTCGGCGCTTCGTCTCGGTGCTGGGCGGCGGTTCGTACCTCGCGAGCTACTTCGGCGGCACCAACGTGGTCTACGCGCGGCGCGGCTGGGAGGTCGCGTGCGGCGCGTACGAGCGCTGGTTTCACCGCTTCTCGGGAGCCCGCGTGCTCGCGGCCGCGACGCCGAGCGAGCTGCTCGCGGCCGTCGAGCGCGAGCTCCTCGCGCGCTGACGCGCCCGTCCGCTTGACTGTCGGCGCCGCGGCACGGACGATCGGCCGCCATGTCGACCGAAGCATCCGCACCACCCTCGGCGTCGCCGAGCCGCCCGTTGCCGTTCGATCCCGACGCGCTGCGCGCCAAGTACCGCGAGGAGCGCGACAAGCGTCTGCGCCCGGACGGCAACGCACAGTACATCGAGGTCACCGGAGCGTTCGCGCGCTTCGTCGAGGATCCCTACGTCGAGCCCGGCTTCACGCGCGAGCCGCTCACCGACGCGGTCGACGTCGCGGTGATCGGCGGCGGCTTCGGCGGGCTGCTCGCCGGCGCGCGTCTGCGCGAGGTCGGCGTCGAGAGCATCCGCATCATCGAGAAGGCGGGCGACTTCGGCGGCACCTGGTACTGGAACCGCTACCCGGGCGCACAGTGCGACGTCGAGTCGTACATCTACCTGCCGCTGCTCGAGGAGGTCGGCTACATCCCGAAGGAGAAGTACTCGTACGCGCCGGAGATCCTCGAGCACGCGCGCGCGATCGGCCGCAAGTACGACCTCTACCGCGACGCCTGCTTCCAGACCGAGGTCACGTCGATCACCTGGGACGAGGACGCGGCGCGCTGGATCATCCGCACGAACCACGGCGACGCGATCCGCGCGCGCTTCGTGTGCATGGCGAACGGGCCGCTGAACCGGCCGAAGCTGCCGGGCATCCCGGGCATCGAGACCTTCCGCGGCCACTCCTTCCACACGAGCCGCTGGGACTACGCGTACACCGGCGGCGACTCGAACGGCGGGCTCACGGGGCTCGTCGGCAAGCGGGTCGGCATCATCGGCACAGGCGCGACCGCGGTGCAGTGCGTGCCGCACCTCGCGCGCTGGGCGGAGCACCTCTACGTCTTCCAGCGCACGCCGTCATCGATCGACGTGCGCAACAACCGCCCGACCGATCCCGAGTGGGCGCGCTCGCTCGAGCCCGGCTGGCAGCGTCGGCGGATGGAGAACTTCAACATCCTGGTCACCGGCGGCTTCCAGGAAGAGGACCTCGTCGCCGACGGCTGGACCGACATCATCCGCAAGCTGCTCGTCATGGTGCGCAGCAACGACGGCGCGGACGGCGGCTCGATCGACCCGATGCGCACGCTCGAGCTCGCGGACTTCGAGAAGATGGAGCAGATCCGCGCGCGCGTGGACTCCATCGTGCGCGACCGCGCGACCGCCGAGGCGCTGAAGCCGTACTACCGGCAGTTCTGCAAGCGCCCGTGCTTCCACGACGAGTACCTGCAGACCTTCAACCGCGACAACGTCACGCTGGTCGACACGCAGGGCAAGGGCGTCGAGCGCATCACCGAGCGCGGCGTGGTCGCGAACGGCGTCGAGTACCCGCTCGACTGCCTGATCTACGCGACCGGCTTCGAGGTCGGCACCGACTACACGCGCCGCGCCGGCTACGACGTCGTCGGACGCGGCGGCACGAGCCTGCGCGAGAAGTGGTCGGGCGGCATCCGCACGCTGCACGGCATGCACAGCCGCGGCTTCCCGAATCTCTACGTGCTCGGACCGCAGCAGGCCGGCTTCACCGTGAACTTCCCGCACCTGCTCGACGAGCAGAGCCGTCACATCGCGTGGATCGTCAAGTACGCCATGGAGCGCGGCCTGCGCACGGTCGAGGTGTCGGAGGCCGCCGAGCAGGAGTGGGTCGACACCATCATCCGGCTCTCGGGCATCGGACGTCAGTTCCTCGAGGAGTGCACGCCGGGCTACTACAACAACGAGGGCAAGCCCGGGGAGCGCAACGGCCAGGACGGCTTCTACGGCGGCGGCTCGGTCGAGTACTTCCGCCTGCTGAAGGAGTGGCGCGAGCGCGGCGACCTGCCCGGGATGGAGCTCGCGTAGCAGCCGCGCTTTTCGCTTGACCCCGCGTCGCGCTCTCGCGACAACGGGCCATGGCGCTCTACCTCGACGAGATCTGGCTCAACGCGACGTCGCGCGAATCGACGCTGCAGGCCTACGCCGCGTTTCGCGCCGTCGCGAGCGGCGGCGGCTTTCCACCCGGCGTCACGCTGCGCGCGGGGCCGTGGTTCTCGAACGAGGAGCCGAAGGTGATCCTGGTCCTCGACATCGCGGACCACGCGACCACCTTCACCTCCTTCACGCTCGCGGTCGCGAGCGGCCTCGTCGCGCGCCGGCGCCTCGAGCCGATCGTCGAGGCGAACGCGGTCGACGCGCTGCTCGGCACGCAGCCGTCGAGCTGACCCGCGCGGACGACGCCGCGACGGTCACGACGCTCACTGCAGCGCGGCCGGCTCCGTGCCGTCGGCGTCGTCGCGCAGGAACGCGGCGAGCGCCTCCGCGGCGAGCGCGTGCGCGGTCTCGTTCGGGTGCGCGTCGTCGGCGTTCACCACCAGCGACGCGGGCGGGACGTCCGCGAAGGCGTCCCGCAGGTCGAGGTGCGGGACGCCGAGCGACTGCCACAGCGCCGCGAGCCGGCGGTGCGCTTCCTCGAACGGATAGTCCGGGCCGAGCGCGTGCACGAACGGAAAGGTCGCGACCGCGAAGCGCGCGTCGTGCTGCTTTGCGAGCTCGGCGAGGGCCGCGAGGCGTTGTGCTTGACGATGCCAGACCTCGCCCTCGTACGCCGCGCGCAAGCGCGGAAAGTAGCCGTCGAGCTGCGGCGTCGTGACGCGGAGCAGACGGAAGTAGAGCTGGTTCACGGCGTAGCTGTGGTGGACGAGGAAGCCCGCCGCGCTCACCTCCTCGTAGAGCCCGTCGATCACCGCGCGCCAGTCGGGGAGCAGATCGCCGATGTCGTTCAGGCAGTAGACGAGAACCAGGTCGTCCGTCTCGTAGCCGCGCGCGAACGTCGCCTCCATGAGCGCGAGCTGGGCGCCTGTGTCGAGGCCGTTGCGCGCGAGCACGTGCACCTCCCACTCGGGGTGTGCGGTGCGAATCCGGTTGGCGAAGCGCTCGCCGACGTCCGGCACGCCGTGTCCGACGGTGAACGAGTCGCCGAGGAACGCGATGCGCCGGCGCCCCGGGGTCTTCGCGACGGCGTACTCGACGTCGTCCCGCACGTTCCACGAGTTGTAGCGGTAGTGTCGCTCGAACCAGCGCAGCGACGTCTTGGTGAGCGCGAAGGAGTCGGTCGCATCGTAGACGAAGCGATAGAACAGCTCGAGGCCGAGGAGTGCCGTCGCGACGCAGAGCAGCGTCGTCAGCGCGGAGAGCCCGAGCTTCGCAGGCCAGCGAATCTCGTTCGCACGCACGCGCAAGCGCGACGTCCACCACACGGCGAGCACGCCGCTCGCGACGAGCACGCCCACCATGGCGACGAGGACGAGGTCTTCCCGCGTCATCCTTTCGCAGCCACGCGCCGCAGGCGGAAACGCCCGGGCGGCGACGGCGGCACCGTGACACGACCTCGAGCGTCAGGAAAGACGCGATCCTTCCGTCGCGAATTTCGCTGTCCCGCCGCGAGACGCCCTGCTATGGGCGGGCATGCTGCACCTCTACGAGCACCCGCTGTCGCCGTACGCGCAGAAGGTCAAGCTGGCGCTGTACGAGAAGGGCCTCGACTTCACGGTCTCGACGCCGGACATCTTCGGCGGCTCGGACGAGCGCTTCACCCGCTCGAGCCCGCGCTGGGAGGTGCCGAGCCTGATCGCCGACGACTGCACGGTCTTCGACTCGACGATCATCCTCGAGTACCTCGAGGACCGCTGGCCGGTGCCGCCCATGCTGCCCGCGAGCCCTGCGGAGCGCGCCCGCGCGCGCATGATCGAGGAGCTCTGCGACACCTACTACGAGGCGATCAACTGGGCGGTGGCCGAGATCCTGGTCTTCGGGCGCGCGAAGGGGGAGCTCGCCGACACGCTGCTCGGGCGCGCGCGCGAGCAGATCAGCGGCGTGCACGCGTGGCTCGAGCGCCAGCTCGGCGAGCGAGAGTACTTCGACGGCAGCCGGTTCGGCTGGGGCGACCTGTCGGTCTACCCGCACGTCGCGGGCTCGGCGGGCCTCGCCGGCGCGCCGCCGCCCGCGGGCTCGCGTCTCGCCGCGTGGTTCGAGCGCGTCCAGCAGCGGCCGAGCGTGCAGAAGGTCGCCGCGCAGGCGACCGAGGCGCTCGCCGGCTTCCAGAGCCTGGGTCCGGTGGTCGAGTCGGGCGCGTTTCGCCGCGAGTACCGCGACCACCGCCTCGAGTGGATGATGCGCAGCGGCGGCGCGCAGATCGTGCTCGACGGCATCGCCAAGAACAACATTCGCTTCTCGTACGAGCTCGAGTAGCGCGCGGGCCGGAGCGGCGGCCGAGCGACGCGACGTGGCGACGAGACCCGCCGTCGGCACGACTCACGCCGCCGGCGGCGACTCCTCGAACTCGGCGAGCGCCGCCTCGAGCCTCCACTGCACCGCGGCGCGCGCGTTGTCGGCGAGGAAGCGCGCGCACGACGCGGACGGCTCGCCCGTCCCCGGACGCTCGCCCGCGCACGCGCGCACGAACGTCCGGTAGCGGCCGCGCTCGGCCCACAGGCTCTCGCCGGGCAAGAACGAGTACTCGAGCGAGTTGCGCGTGAGCCGCTTCAGCGTCGGATAGTCGAGGCCCTGCTCGAGCACCGCGCGCACGTACTCGCCGGTGAGATCGGTGCGCAGGATGCCCTCGTCGTCGGTCGCGAGCGCGACCGGCACGTCGTGCGCGAGGTAGAGCGCGAGCGGATGCTGCGCGCCGACGAGCCCGAGGACGTACCGGCTGCTCGTCAAGCAAATCTCGACCAGCACGTCGCGCTCGCGCATGGTCGCGAGCAGGTCCTCGGGCGTGCGACCGGGGCCGAGGTTCTCGTACATCACGTCGGAGCCGTGTCCGATGCGCGCGGCGCGCCCGACCTCGACGGCGCGCCAGATGTGGAACGTCAGCTGGGCTTGCCCGTCCGGCGTGTCGGGCAGGATCTCGGGCACGAGCTCGCCGGCGTGCAGCGCGACCGGCACGGGCCGCAGCCCGGGGCTCGTCGCGTAGAAGTCGCGCAGCGTGCCGATGGCGAGCATGTCGTCGTCGTACGCGGCGAGCGAGGTCGGATCCTCCTCGGGCGCGACCAGGTTGACGCCCACCACGCGCTCGTCGCGCTGCGCGAGCTCGAAGCAGAACAGGAACTGCGCGAACACCGCGGCGCGCGGCAGCGTGCGCGTGCCGTTGCACTGGACCCGCAGCTCGACCTCGCACGCCGGCTCGGCTGCGGCGGTGCCGCAGCCGAGCAGCGCGTCGACCGCATCGAACGTCATCGCGAGGAACGCCGCGCCGCTCGCGAGCGCGTCGGCGAAGCGCGGATCGGCGAGCACCTGCGCGCGCTTGTCGATCAGGTACGGCGCCGACCACGGGTCGCCGCTCGGCAGCAGATCGGTGCCGATCGCGCCCACCGCCGACGAGCCGAACGACGACATGATCTCGAGGTAGTGGATGCGCTGGCTCGCGGCCTCGCGCTTGAGCTCGGCGAGGATGTCGGCGGTGCGTCCGCCGGCCGCGGCGCCGAACTTGCCGAAGGTCGCGAAGAAGTGCGCGTGGCTCTCGAGCAGCGAGCCCATGAAGCCCTCCATCGACCAGGCGGCGAGGATCCGCATGTAGAGGTCGGGGTCGACGGCGGCGTCGCGCATCGGCACCTGGCCGGGTCCGCAGGGCGGGTTGCTCGACGTGAGGCTCGCCTCGTCGACGCAGAGGTCGGCCTCGATGCCCCAGTCGATCAGGCTCTCGGTGCGCGCCGCACCGGTGAGATGGCTGTGCAGGTCGGCGCCCTTCGGCATGCGGCGCAGCAGCGCCGCGAGCGCCGCGGGATCGCCGCGCAGCCGCTCGACCCGCTCCGCCATGCGCTGCTCGGGCGTGGTCGCATCGCCGCACGCGGCGAGCACGACCAGCAGGAGCAACCGCCACACCACCGTGCTCGATCGACGCCAGCGCACGACCGAGCGCGTGCACGACGCCGCCCGTGCAGTCAAGCGGCGTCGCACGAGCAGGAAAGGTGCGGCGACGGCCCGCAGCCGTCGCCTCGGCGCGTCAGGCGGCGAACTGCCAGCGCATCATGGTCCACACGTCGCGGATGTTGTCGCCGAGCGTGCGTACCACCGACGGCTCGAAGCCCGAGTGCATCGCGCAGTCGCGGCAGCGCGGATCCTTGCGCGACTCCCAGTAGTCCCAGTCGTTGTTCTTCATGAAGTCTTCGAAGGAGGAGTGGTACTTCTCCTCGATGACGTAGCAGGGACCCTTCCAGCCGCGCGGCGTGTAGTTCGGCGTGCCCCACGGCGTGCACGGGTAGTCGCGGCGTCCAGCCGCGAACTCGAGGAAGAGCGGCGTCGAGTTGATCTTGTACTTCTTCGCGAGCTCCAGCACGCGCTCGAACTTCCGCTGCGTCTCCTGACGCACCAGGAAGTGCTCCTCGTCGAGCTTCGCGTAGTGGTAGCCCGGCGACACCAGCATGCCGTCGATGCCGAGCTGGTCGAGGAAGGCGCACAGCTCCTCGAGCTCCTCGAGCGAGGTCTCGCGGTAGATCGTCGTGTTCGTGCACACGAAGTAGCCGCGCCGCTTGCCCTCCTTGATCATCTCGATCGCCTTGTCGAACACGCCCGGGCGGTTGGTGATGAAGTCGTGCGTCTTCCTCATCCCGTCGAGGTGGACGTTGATCGCGAGGCGCCTGTGCGGCTTGCTCTTCTTGTAGAAGCGGTCGAGCAGGAGCCCGTTGGTGCACAGGTAGATGTGCCGCTTGCGGGCGATGATGCCCTCGATCAGCTCGGGCAGCTCGGGGTAGATCGTCGGCTCGCCGCCGCAGATCGACACCACCGGCGCGCCGCAGTCGTCGACCGCCTTGAGGCACTGCTCGAGGCTCATCCGGTCCTTCAGGTTGCCCGAGTAGCGCTCGGGCGAGCAGCCGAGGCACGCCAGGTTGCAGGTGTGCAGCGGCTCGAGCATCAGCACGTACGGGTAGCGCTTGTTCCCACGCCACCAGTTTTTTGCTTGCCACTTGATCATGTCGGTCGCGATGTGGACCGGGAAACGCATCTCAGCCTCCTTCGCCGGCGCGCGCCTCGGCGTGCGCCGGTGAACGCGGATCCTGCGACAGCAGCGCCGCGTGCACACGCTCGAGGCTCGTGCGCGCAGCGCGCATCATCTTCTGCATGGCGAGCAGCTCGGGCCACACGCCGGGCGCGGTCGCGAGCTTGCCGATCAAATGCAGCGGCCGCACGCGACCGCTCGCCGGATCGACGAGCCCCGTCGCGTGGCGCAGCTCGGCGTCGAGCGGATCGAGCACCGCACGCACGGCCGCGAACGGCACCGCCGCGCGCAGCGCGACGCGCGCGATCGCCGCGCTCTCCATCTCCGCGACCACCGCGCCGTACTGCGAGGCCGCGCGCCGCTTGTCCTCGATCGTCGCGAGCAGCTCGCCGCAGCAGGCGTGCGCTCCGAGCGAGACGCGGACGCCGGCGCGCGACGCCGCGTCGTGCAGCGTCGAGCGCAGATCGAGGTCGGCGGGGAAGCGCTGCGCGCCGCCGCTGCCGTACACCGAGTCCGCGACGACGACGTCGCCCGGCTCGAGCTCGGTCGTCAATCCAGCGCAGCAGCCCGTGACCAGGAAGGCGTCGAAGCGCTGCGCCTGCGCGATCGCCTGCGCCGCCGCCCGCGCGCGCTCCTCGCCGATGCCGGTGCGCACGAGCCAGACCTCGCGTCCCGGCGCGTGCCCCGCCCAGGTCGCGGGCCAGCCTGCGGAGTGGACGCGCGCGACGCCTTCGAGGCTGCGGCGCACGCTGCGCTCCTCCCAGGGCAGCGCGGCGAAGATCGCGATGCGCTCGACCATGGAGCGCTCCTACGCCGCCGCCGCGAGCCGCGTCGCGACCAGCTCGGCCGCGCGCTCGCCGCTGCGCACCGCGCCCTCGATCGTCGGCGGCAGTCCGGTCGCCGTCCAGTCGCCGGCAAGCATCAAGTTCTTGAGCGGCGTCTCGGGACCGGGTCGCAAGCGATTCGCCTGCGGCGTGCACGAGATCGTCGCGTGCTTCTCCTTCACCACCACCGAGCGCACGACGCGCGCGCCGCGCGCCGCCGGAAAGAGCCGCTCGATGTCCGCGACCACGGTCGCGGCGAGCCGGCCGTTCTCCCAGCCTTCCTGCTCGTGTCCGGCGCTGATCACGGCGCTCACCTGGCTCGAGCCTTCGTCGTCGAGCAGCCGGGCGCCGCACAGCCGCGTGCGGTCGAACGCGAACTGCGTCGTCGTCCCGAGCAGGCCCGAGAACTCGCCGTCGAGCACGGGCCGGTCATACCACAGATGCACGGAAACGATGGGCGACGCGCCGAGCGACTCGAGCTCGCGCCACGGGCTGCGCGCCGCGACCCCGTCCGGCAGCATCGCGTGCACCGAGCCCGGCGACGCCGCCGCGACGCAGGCGTCGACCTCGAGCCGGCGCCCGTCGCGCAGCCGCACGGCGCTGACCTGGTTCCCGTCGCCGCCGACCTCGAGCGCCGTCGCCGGCGCCCCGACCTCGACGCGCCCGCCGCGCGCCTCGATGTACGTCCGCGCGGCCTCGGTGTAGAGCTCGCTCAAGCCGACCCGCGCGAACACGAACTGCGAGTCCCTGCGCGAGCCGAAGAAGCCGAGCGCCAGCACCTCGGCAAACGGTGCTGCGGCGGCGCGCTCCGGGGTCTCGTTGCAGGTCGCAACCGCGAGCGGATACCAGAAGCTCTCGCAGGCGTTCTGCGACTGCCCGAGCCGCCGCAGCAGCTCGGCGACGGTCGCCTCGCGCAGCAGCGGGTCGCGCCGGCGGCGCATCGCCATGACGCGCATCCCGGCGACGAGCGCGCGCAGCTGCTCGCCGCGCGACAGAAAGCGGTAGCCGAGCAGCCCGCCCAGCACGTGCAGCGGCCCGGGCAGACCCGGCGCGCGGATCGCCGCGACGCCGCGCTCGACGTCGCGCATCTCGACCAGCAGGTCGCGCTGGCGCACGACGCGGTCCGACGCCCCGATGCGCTCGAGGAACGCGAGCGTCCGCACGTAGCAGCCCATCATCGCGTGCTGCCCGTTGTCGATGACCGTGCCGGTCGCTGCGTCACGGAACGAGTACGCACGGCCGCCGAGCCTGCGCCGCGCCTCGAGCACGATCACCTCGTGCCCGGCGTCGGCGAGTGCCACCCCCGCGGTAAGCCCGGCGAAGCCGCCGCCGATCACGGCGACGCGTTTTCTCGTTCCGGCCATCGTCAAGCAAACGAGAGCTGCGCGCGCGCCCAGCCGGAGACCGCGAGGCTCACCTTCTCGTAGCCCGGCAGCGCGACGCGCCGACCGAAGACGTCGAAGCGCCGCCGCTCGATGCGGTCGAGCAGGCGCTCGTAGATCGCGCGCATGGCTTCCGCCGCGGCGAGCGAGCGCCGGTCCTCGGGCGGCAGCGTGCCTTTGGCGCGCAGGTAGAAGGCGCGTGCCCGCCCGCTCTCGAAGGCGAGCAGCGCTGCGACCCGCGGCGAGTAGCGTCCGGCGAGGAGCTCCTCTTCTCCCACGCCGAAGCGCCGCAGGTCTTCCAGCGGCAGGTAGATGCGTCCGCGCTTCGCGTCCTCCTCGACGTCGCGCAAAATGTTCGTGAGCTGGAAGGCGAGCCCGAGGTCGACCGCGTAGCTGCGCGCGGCCGGATTGGTGTAGCCGAAGATCTCGATGCACAGCAGCCCGACCGCGGACGCGACCAGGTAGCAGTACTGCTGCATCTCCTCCCAGGTCTCGTAGCGCTTGCGGGTGAGATCCATCTCGACGCCGCGCAGGATGTCCTCGAAGTGCCGGCGATCGAGGTTGAAGCGGCGCACGGCGTCGGCGAGCGCGACGCCGACCTTGCGCGTCGGCGTGCCGTTGTAGACCGCGTCGAGCTCGCTGCGCCACAGCGTGAGCAGCGTCTCGGGGTCGCGCGGCGTCGCTTCGTCGGCCGCGTCGTCGACGAAGCGGCAGAAGGCGTACACCGCGAACAGCGCGCGGCGCTGCACCGGCGCGAGCAGCTGGAAGGCGCGGAAGAAGTTGCTCGAGCTCTTGCGCGTCACGTCCTGGCAGAACGCGTACGCCTGCTCGAGGCGCGGGCCGTCGAGCGGGTGCAGCGCGCCCGACGGCCCGATCGGACGCGGAGCGGACGCGAGCTCGGGCTCGCTCGTCGCCTGCGCCGGCGTGCGCAGCCCGCCCGCGACGAGGCGCAGCTTGTCGAGCTTCGACAGCGTCGGGCGCCGCGACAGCACGTCGTAGTCGATCTCCTCGATGCGGCGCAGGATCGCGAGCCCGCCGCCCGCGAACATCCGCACCTCGCGTGCGAGCCGCGGCTCGACCAGATCCGCGAGCTGCTGCCCTTCGGTCAGGAGGTCGCGCGCGCGCTCGACCTCGAAGCGCAGCAGGTTGCGCACATCGGGCCGGAACCGTCCGGAGAGCAAATCTTCCGCGGTGACGCCGAAGCGCTCGAGGTCCTCCTGCGGCACGTAGATCCGGCCCTTGCGTGCGTCGACCGAGACGTCCTGCCAAAAGTTCGCAAGCTGTAGCCCGGTGCAGATCTTGTCGGAGAGCCGCTGGCGCCGCTCGTCGCGATAGCCGAACAGGTAGAGCACCAGGTGCCCGACCGGATCCGCCGAGTTGCGGCAGTAGCCGAGCAGGTCCTCGAAGGTGCGGAACGGCTGGAAGTCGACGTCGCTGCGGAAGGCCGCGAGCAGACGCCGAAACGGCGTGATCGGGATCGTGAAGGAGTACGCGGTGTCGGCGAGCGCGACGAAGATCGGCTCGGTCGGACGTCCGCGGTACGCCTCCTCGAGCGCCCACTCCCAGGCGTCGAGGCGCGCGAGGCGCTCCTCGCGCGGCAGCTCGCCCTCGTCGGCGAAGTCGTCCGCCGCGCGCGCGAACGCGTACAGCGCCGCGATGTGGCGCCGCAGCGCGCGCGGCAGCAGCAGCGAGCCGACCGTGAAGTTCTCGTAGTGCGTCTGCGCGATGCGCAGACAGGCGCGGTACGCCGCCGCGACCTCGCGCGCGCTCGCGGCCGGCGGGCGCGGCAGATCGCTCGACGGCGTTCCCGCGACGACGGCGGCGATCGAGGGGTTCATGGTCAGGCCGCCGCGGCCGCGGTCGTGGTGCGCGCGTAGTAGCGCTTGTCGTCGCGCACCCCCGCGAAGAAGAACGCGCCCGTGCCGTCCGTCGCCGGCGGCTCACCCACGCCCGAGCGCGCGCAGCGCTCGTACTCCTCGACGCTCAGCGAGCGGCGCGCGTCGAGCAGATCGCTCGCCGCGACCTTGGACGCGGCGGTCGCGCTGCGCTCGGTGAAGCGTCCGGTGAAGAACTCCGCGCAGCAGCCCGAGCCGTAGGAGAACAGCCCGACCTCCTTGCCGGCGAGCTCGCTCGCGTGCTGCGACACGTACCAGGCGAGGCACAGATAGAGCGACGCGGTGTACGAGTTGCCCACGCGACGCGCCATCGCGAGGTGCGGCTCGACGAGCTCCTTGTAGGTGCGCTCGGCCTCCTGCGCGCGGCGCTCGGCGTCGCCGATCTTGCTCGCGAGCTCGACCTCGGCGAGCCGCAGGTGCGCCTTGTACGCCATCTTCGGGAACGGCGTGTGGTAGAGCAGCGCCGAGAAGCGCTCGAGCAGATCCTCGCCGCGGCCGTTCACCGTCGCGTGGTAGTCGGCGAGCGCGCCGGACAGCGCGTCGAGGTAGCAGTCGAGCGAGAACTTCCCGTCGACGAGCGCTTCGCGCCGCTCGAGCGGACGCCAGAAGTCGTAGACGTTGTTCGCGTAGACGCCGCTCTCGGGATCGAGCTCGAGGAGCCGCGGCTCGCGCGACAGCAGCATCGCCGCAGCGCCCGCGCCCTGCGTGAACTCGGCGCTCGAGCCGACGTCGTAGCGCGCGATGTCGGCTGCGATCACCAGCGCCTTGCGGCCGCGCGACGCCGGCGAGCGCAGCCAGTCGGCCGCGATCATGACGCCGGCCGTGCCGCTGTAGCAGGCGTGCTTGAGCTCGAACGTCCGGCAGTTCTTCGGCAGGCCGAGGAGCTCGTGCACGAAGATGCTGACGGGCTTCGCGTGGTCGACCGCGGTCTCGGTCGCGACCAGCAGCAGCCCGACCTCCTCGGGGCTCGCGAGCCCCTGCGCGAAGAGACGGTTCGCGGCGTTCGCGGCGAGCGTCACCGTGTCTTCCCACGGCGGCGCGACCGCCATCTCGTAGGCGCCGAGCCCGATCGAGATCTTTTCGGGCGGCACCGAGCGGGCGCGCGCGAGCGCGCCGAGGTCGAGGACGTAGCGCGGCACGTACACCGCGAGCTGATCGATGCCGACGCTTCCCGTACCGCCCTGGGCGGTCTCGAAACGGTTCGCTGTCACGACTTTCTCCCTTCCCCCGGCGGAGCGACGCTCGAGCGTGCCCCGCGCCTCCGCGGCCCGCGCGACGCGGGCTTTGTGCTTTACCCTGCGGACGCGGCCTGCCCGCGCACCGGCACGGCCGCGACCGCGACCGCTTCACGCCGCTCGGCGAGCTTGAGCGGCACGGTCACCGCAGCCGCGAGCCTCGCCTGCACCTGACCGAGCGCCATCAGGGGGAAGTATTCGCGGTACATCGTGTAGCGGAGGTAGAAGTGGCGCGGGAAGCCGGTGCCCGTGAACGGCCGCTCGTCCCAGGTGCCGTCGTCCTTCTGGGTCTCTGCGAGATACTTGACGCCGCGCTCGATCGCGGGGCTGATGCCGCGCGTTCCGGCGAGCAGACCCATGATCGCCCACGCGGTCTGCGACGGCGTCGACGGTCCCTTGCCGGCGAGGCTCTCGTCGTCGTACGACGCGAGCGTCTCGCCCCAGCCGCCGTCCGGGTTCTGATGATCCTCGAGCCACTTGACGGCGCGGCGGATGTGCGGCGCTTCCGGCTCCTCGCCGATCGCGCGCAGGCCCATGAGCGCCGACCAGGTGCCGTAGATGAAGTTCGAGCCCCAGCGGCCCCACCACGAGCCGTCCTTGCGCTGCGTGCGCAGCAGGAAGTCGCGCGCGCGACGCGCACGGCCGTAGTCGAGATCGAAGCCGTAGCTTCCCATCAGCTCGAGGACGCGTCCGGTCAGATCCTCGGTCGGCGGGTCGATCATCGCCTCCATGTCGGCGAACGGGATGCGATTGAGAAACTCGGAGTCGTTGTCGGTGTCAAAGGCGCCGTAGCCGCCGTTCTTCGACTGCATGCCGAGTGTCCAGTTCATGCCTCGCGCGATCGCACGGTCGAGGCGCTTGCGGTCCTCGAGCAGGATGCGGCGCAGCACCATCAGGATCACCGCCGAGTCGTCGACGTCGGGGTACCAGTCGTTGGCGAACTCGAACGCCCAGCCGCCGGGCTCGAGGTCCGGGTTGTAGACGCTCCAGTCGCCGGGCACGAAGATCTGGTGGTCGATCAGCCACTCGGCGGCGCGGCGCAGCGCCGGATGATCGCCCGGCATGCCCGAGTCGAGCAGCGCGCGCATGGTGAGCGCGGTGTCCCAGGTCGGCGACACGCACGGCTGGTAGATCAGGTGGCCGTCGTACTCGATCAGGAAGTCGTCGATCGCCTGGATGCCGGCGACGATGGCGGGATGGTCCTTCGGGTAGCCGAGGGTCTGCAGCGCCATCACGCAGTTCAGCATCGGAGGCTGAATGCCGCCCCAGCCGCCGTTTCTGTCTTGACGCTCGAGGATCCACTTCTCGGCGCGCTCGAGCGCGCGGCGGCGTAGCGGCTTCCACGGGCTCTTGCCGATGATCTTCAGCGCCTGGTCGAGACGCAAGAAGAAATTTCGCCAGGAGAACCAGTGGTCGTCGGGCGGGAACGCGAGGTCGCTGCGGCGCGGCTCACGCAGCCAGAGCTCCTTGACGCCCTGCTTCGGGTCGAGCGCGATGCGCGGCTTCTTCGCGAAGAGGATCAGCATCGGCACGACCGTCTCGCGGGCCCAGCTCGACATCGCGTAGATGTTGAGCGGGAACCACGGCGGCAGCAGCATCAGCTCGGCCGGCATCGCCGGCAGGCCCCACCACGGGAACTGCTCGAAGTACGCGAGGTAGGCGCGCGTGAAGACCTGCGCGCGCGCGAGCCCGCCGTGGCCGAGGATGTAGTCGCGCGCGCGGCGCAGCGCCGGCTCGTCGGGCGAGAGCCCGGCGAGCTTCATCGCCCAGTAGGCCTCGATGGTGGTGCTGAGGTGCCCCGGGCCGTCCTGGTAGAGCGTCCAGCAGCCCTCGTCGGTCTGCGTCGCGAGCATGTGCTCGACGAGCCGCCGCTCGATCGCCTCGGGGCGCCGCCCGATGAAGCGATTGAAGATGATGTACTGCGCATCCATCCCCACGTTCGCTTCGAGCGGCGCGTGCCAGTAACCGGCGGGATGCTGCTTGCGCAGCAGCGACTCCCGGGCGGCGCCGATGGCCCCTCCCAGGATCCCGCCGAGCTCCTCCCCAATGCGCCGCATGGCGCCAGTCGTCCCCATACCGCTCACCCCGCCGGATTCTGACCGATCGGTCAAGTGCTCCTGACCGAGCACCCTAAACCGATCGGTCAGGAGACCTACCGGCTGACCGACCGGACTGTCAAGGGCGGACTCGCGGGATTCTTGAAATCTGCAGCCAGATCAGTGTCTTACGCGACGGCCGCGGAGACGCCGCGAGGCGACTCCGGCGCGGTTCGGCAGCGAACGTCTCACTATGCGCGCCACCCGGCGACTTGCGTGGCCGACCCGCTTCGGCCCACAACCGAGCGCGATGGCGGGCCGCCTCGCAAGGCGCATCCAAACGCTCGAGCGGCGGATCGCGCGGCTCGAGGACGAGCTCGCGATCCACCGCCTGATCGTCAGCTATGGCTTCGCCGTCGACAGCGGCGACGCCGAGGCGACCGCCGCGCTCTTCACCGACGACGCGGTCTACGACATCGACGGGACGCTGGTGCTACGCGGCCGCGACGGCGTCGCCGAGATGGTGCGCGGCGAGCGGCACCAGGCGCTGCTGCCGCGCTGCGCGCACACCATCGGTCCGGCCGTCGTGACCGTCGACGGCGACGCGGCGGTCGCGACCGCGTACTCCCGGGTCTACCTCCGCGAGGGCGACGCGCTCCGGCTCTGGCGCCTCAGCTTCAACCGCTTCGAGCTCGAGCGCCGCGACGGACGCTGGCTGATCGCGCGCCGCACGACGCGTCTCGTCGGTGAGGAGGAAGCGCAGCGCATCCTTGCGTCTGCGCTTCCTCCCACCGGACGCTAGGACGCCACGACGTCAGCGGCAGCGCGCCTTGCCACCCGCCCGGATCACGCACGTCGGCGCGCCGTCCGCGCGATAGACGCCCTTCGCGCACGGGCCGGCGCCGGCGTGGTCGATGATCACGCGCAGCGGCAGCTCGGGCGCGAGCGCCGCGAAGCCGCCGCGCACCGCGCGCACCTTGAGCTGCACCCGCGTCGGGTCCTGCGGGTGGAAGCGCAGCCAGGCGCGGATCTTGGGGAACGCGCCCTGCGGCGCCTTGAAGCGCAGCGTCCACGGCAAGGCGGCCGGGGCCTGCGTCCAGCCGTTCCGGCCGACCGGGCTGCCATCGCCGAGCCGCGCGACGAACGCGACCGCCTCGCGCGCGTCGAGGACCTCGACGTCGACCCGCTTGGCGACCTCTTCGAGCATCGTCCCGGGCTCGACCGCGAAGGTGGCGAGCAGCACCAGGCGGTCGTCGCCCGGCCGCGTGTCGAAGTTCAGGATGCGCAGCCGGCTCGGCGTCTCGAGCTGCACGCCCTCGCCGCACCGCTCGCAGACGTCACCGTCGCCGTCGCCGTTCAGATCCGCGTTCGAGGGATCGAAATCGAACGGGCAGAGATCGCACGCGTCGCCGATGCCGTCGCGGTCCGAGTCGACGTCGATCGGCGTCGCGACGTCCGGGCAGCGGTCGCAGGCGTCGGCGCGCACGTCGCCGTCGCCATCGACGTAGCCGGGGTCGTCGCTCGTCGGGCAGGACGCGATCGGCTCGCACGCCGGATCCTCGGGATCCTCTCGACGCACTCGGACGGCTCGCCGGTGCAGCGGAAGCAGGTCTCGATGAAGCAGCCGGCGGCGCAGCCGTCGCCCGAGGCAAGGTTGCCGTCGTGGCAGAGCTCGCCGGGCTCGAGCAGCCCGTTGCCGCAGATCGAGACGCTGTCGCCGAGCAGACGCACGACGCCGAAGTCGATCGTCTGCGGGCCACGCGTCGCGACCGCGGCGATCACGCCGCCATCCGGCGCGACCGCGACGCTGACCGGACGCCACGGGTCCGGAGGCGCGATCGGCAGGATGGCGGCGCCGCCGGTGCCGAAGCTCGGGTCGAGAACGCCGTCCGCCGTCAAGCGCACGATCACCGCGCGCACCGCCGGCCCGAGGATCGACACGCCGCCGAGCAGCACCTTGCCGTCGCTCTGCAGCGCGATCGAGGTGAGGTACTCCTCGCCCCCGTCGAGGTCGACGATCGCGACGCCGTCGTCGCCGAAGTCCGGGTCGGGCGTGCCGTCAGCGTCGGAGCGCGCCACCGCGCCGGTCAACGGGGCGTCGGGGAGACGGCCACCGATCACGAAGGAGCCGTCCCTGCCGAGCGCGAGCGAGGTCGACGCGCCTGCGGGTGCGATGTTCCCGAGCAGCGCGGTCGTGAGGACGCCGTTCGTACCGAAGGCGCCGTCGCCGGACCCATCGGGGAGCGTAGCGAAAGTTGGCGCTTGTCCGGCGCATTTTTCGATCCTGACGCGGACGGCGCGGCTCGCTGCGGCACGCCGACCGCGCTGCTACCGTTTCGCGAGGTCGCAGCCGGCGCGCGACGACGCAGCCGCGGGAGAGACGCATGGGTCGACCGAGCTACTGGATCAACGACGCCGACAACCACTTCTACGAGCCGGACGACTGCTTCACCCGGCACATCGAGGCGCCGTTCAAGAAGCGCACGGTGTGGATCGATCGCCGCGGCGACGGGCCGTCGCGCATGTACGTCGGCGACCAGCGCTGCCACTTCTTCAGCGTCGGCGCGGGCGACAGCGTCGGCGCGCCGGGCGTGATGAAGGCGTTCCTGCGCGGCGAGACCGACGAGGGCGGCAGCCCGAGCCTGCAGCCGATCAACGCGCTCGCGGTGCCGGAGTTCGTCGACCGCAAGCGTCGGCTCGCGAAGATGGACGAGCAGCGGGTCGAGAAGTGCCTGATGCTGCCGACCGCCGGCGTCGGCGTCGAGCCGCAGCTCCGCGAGACGCCCGACGTCCTCTACCCGAGCCTGCGCGCCTACAACCGCTGGCTCGAGGAGGACTGGGGCTACGGCGCCGACGGCAGGATCTACGGCGCGCCGCTGCTGTCGCTGCTCGACGTCGACGAGGCGCTGCGCGAGCTCACCCGCGCGCAGAAGCTCGGGGCACGGTTTGTGGTCTTGACGGCCGGTCCCTACGCCGGCCACTCGCCCGGACACCCGCGCTTCGACCCGTTCTGGGCCGCGTGCCAGGAGGCCGGCACGAACGTCGTCTTCCACATCGGCCGCACGCCGTTCAGCGAGATGTACAACGTGCCCTGGGGGCTCCGGCCGCACCCGCCGTCGCACCGGCACTCGCTGATGGAGTACGCGCTGTCGTTCACCGAGCGCCCGATCGTCGACACCGTGACCGCGCTGATCGCCGACAACCTGTTCGGCCGCTTCCCGCGGCTGCGCATCCTGAGCGTCGAGTACGGCTCGCGCTGGGTCGAGCCGCTGCTCTGGAAGCTCGACCACATCGCGCGCCTCTACAGCAAGGACATGTGGCGCTTCGGCGCGCCGCCTTTGCGCCCGAGCGAGACCTTCCGCACGAACTTCTGGGTGTCGCCGTTCTACGAGGACGACGTGGTCGGGCTCGCGAAGCTGATCGGCGCCTCGCAGGTGCTCGCGGGTTCCGATTACCCGCATCCCGAAGGGCTGCTCTGGCCGACGGAGTTCGCCGACGAGCTCGAGGGGCTACCCGAGGACGACGTGCGCCGCATCCTGCGCGACAACTTCGCGGCGCTCGTTGCTTGACGGAGGCGGGACCCGCCGCCGTCGTGCGGGCGCGACCGCAGCGCTCGCAACGGCCCGCCGTCGGGGAACGCGTCGTTCGAGCGGCCGCAGACCGCCCGGATCGGCGTCCGCGCGGTCGCGTTGCCGATTGCGCGGCCGGAATCTATGTCAGCCCGTTCCGGCGCCCGCGCGGAGCCGACCGACGATTCCGATGGCCAACGTCCTCATCACCGGCTGCAGCAGCGGCTTCGGCTTCGAGACGGCGCTCGTCTTCGCGCGCCGCGGCGACCACGTGTTCGCGAGCATGCGCGACGTCGCGAAGGGCTCGGAGCTCGAGCGCATCGCGCGTGAAGAAGGCTTGCGTCTCGAGCTCGTCGCGCTCGACGTCTGCGATCCGGCGAGCGTCACGGGCGCGATCGCGCGCGTCACCGAGGCGGGGCCGCTCGACGTGCTGGTGAACAACGCCGGCATCGAGCTGCGCTCGTCGATCGAGGACGCGTCGGAGGAAGAGGTCCAGCGCCTGTTCGACACCAACGTGCACGGCGTGCTGCGCACGATCCGCGCGGCGCTGCCCGGCATGCGGGCGCGGAAGAGCGGCACGATCGTCAACGTGTCGTCGATCGCCGGCATCGTCGCGCGCCCCTACGGCGGGCTCTACGCGGCGAGCAAGCACGCGCTCGAAGCGATCTCCGAGGCGCTGCACTTCGAGCTGCAGCCGTTCGGCGTCCGCGTGGTGATCATCCAGCCCGGGCAGTACCGCACGCGGCTGCTCGAGAACGCGCTCGTCGGCAGCTCCTTCGGACCGCAGTCGCCGTACTGGGAGCGCTCGCAGCGCTTCGACACCGCGCTCGAGCGGCTGCGTACGAACGGCGTCGGCGGCGACGCCGCCGAGGTCGCGCGCCTGATCTACGACGCCGTGCACGACCCCGCGCCGAAGCTCCGCTACCTGGCCGGCGAGGACGCGCAGCTCATCGCGTCGACCTACCGCCAGCTCTCGTTCGAGGACTACGAGAAGGCGATGCGCGACGCGCTCGGCTGGCGGGACTGACGCCGGCGCCGCGCGCGCGCGCGCGTCGGACGTCGCTCGCGGCCCGCGCGCCGGTCACGCCGCAGCGCGCACACGCCGTGCCGCGCTGCGGCGTCGGAAATCCGAACGGGACTTGTGCGCGCGACCGTCGATCGTAACAGTACCAGCGACCCCACCTGGAGGATCGACCTTGGCCGCAAGCGCAACCACCACCGTTTCTCCCACCGCGAACGACCTCACCGGCGCGCACGCCGTCGTTATCGGCGGCGGGATCACGGGGCTCGCCTCGGCGCTCGTGCTCGCGCGCCGCGGGCTCGAGGTGACGATCGTCGAGCGCGACGCCGAGCCCGCCACCGAGACCGCGAGCGAGGCGTTCCGGCGCTGGAAGCGCAAGGGCGCCATCCAGGTGCGGCACTCGCACGTCTTCCTCGGCCGCCTGCGCAACCTCCTGCGCGACCGTCATCCCGAGCTGCTGCGCGAGCTGCTCGAGGCGGGGGCGCGCGAGCTCAAGATGCTCGAGGTGCGGCCGGTCACGCTGAAGGAGCTCACGCCCGAGCCGGGCGACGACGACGTGGTGACGCTCGGCTGCCGGCGGACGACCTTCGAGTGGGTCGTGCGGCGGCACGTGCTGGCGCTGCCCGGTGTGTCGCTGGTGTCGGGCGCCACGGTGACCGGGCTCGTCGCCGATCCGGGTGATCCGCCTCGCGTGCGCGGCATCGTGCTGCGCTCGGGTGAGGCGGAGGGCGAGGAGCGCGAGCTGCTCGCCGATCTGGTGGTCGACGCGAGCGGTCGTCAATCACAGGTGACGCGCTGGCTCGCGGCGATCGGCGCGCGCGCTCCCGAGGAGAAGTCCGAGCCCTCGGGCATCGTCTACTACACGCGCTTCTACGCGCTGCGTCCCGGCGCGACCGAGCCCGAGCCCGACATCCATCCCGGCGCCGCCGACTACAACTGGGTCAAGTACGCAATCTTCCCGGCCGACGACCGGACGTTCTCGGTCACGCTCGCGGCGCCGCTCGCGTTCCCCGAGATGAAGATGCTGGCGCGCCCCGAGGCGTTCGACATCGTCGCGCGCTCGCTGCCGGCGGTCGCGCGCTGGGTCGATCCGGAGCGCGCCGAGCCGATCGGCGACCCGGAGCACCCGGTGCAGGCGATGGGCGGGCTCATCAACCGCCTGCGTCGCTTCGTCGACGAGCGCGGCCCGGTCGCGGAGGGCCTGTTCGTGCTGGGCGACGCGGCCTACTGCTCGAACCCGCTCTACGGACGCGGCTGCTCGCAGGGCTTCCTGCACGCCGAGATGCTCGGCGAGGCGCTCGCGCGCCACGGCCGCGACCTGCGCGCCGTCGCCGTGGCGCTCGACCAGGCGGCGCGGCGCGACATCGAGCCGTTCTACCGCGCGTCGGTCGCCGCGGACCGCGAGGCGATGCGCAAGGCCGAGGGACGCATGCCGAAGGGCTTGCGCGGCAAGCTGGTGGCGCGCTTCTTCGAGGACGGCGTCAACGTCGCGGTGCGCTGCGACCCCGTCGTCTACCGCGCCTTCGTGCGCATGATGAACATGCTCGAGACGCCGGAGCAGGCGTTCAGCAAGCCGCGCGTCATGCTGCGCGCGCTGCGCGTGATGCTGCGCGGCAAGCGGCGCAACGCGCCGTACCGCATCCCGCCGGGACCGGACCGCGAGGCCGTGCTCGCGGCGTGCGCGGCGGCCGTGCCGGCGCGCTGAGCGAACGCGCGCTGGCGCGCGGCGGCGGACGGCGTGCCGCCGATGCGGGCTCGGCGTGCGCGCTGCGTCGCCCACGCGTCCGCCCGGGCAGGCGCCGCGTTGCTTTCCGTCCCTGCCAGACGGTACGGACCGGAGCGAGCTCGTCTGAAGGAAGCTCGCCTCGATGCCACGCGCGCTGCTCGTCCTCTTCCTGCTCGTCGCCGCCTTCGCCGCGGTGACGCTCGTCGCGCTCGAGGGCAACGAGGTCGCGGTCATGCGGACCACCGCGGACGACGGCAGCGCGCGCGAGACCCGGGTCTGGGTCGCGGAGCACGACGGCGCGCTGTGGGTCGAAGCGGCGACGCCGGAGCGCGCGTTCTACCGCGACCTGCTCGCGCGCCCCGAGATCGAGATCGTGCGCGGCGACGCCGTCCTGCCGGTGCTCGCGCGACCGCAGCCGGGCGCCGAGGGGCACGCGCTGATCCGCTCGCTGCTCGCCGCGAAGTACGGCTGGGCCGACTGGTGGGTCGGGCTCCTGCAGGACACCTCGGGCTCGATCGCCGTGCGCCTCGACCCCGACCCGGCGCGCGCCGGCGAGGCTTCCCCCGAGCGGACGAGCCGATGAACGACGCCTACCGAGCGCGGCTGCGCGACGCCGCCGACGCCGCCGCGCTGATCCGCGACGACGACACCGTCTTCCTGCCGCTCGCGCCTGCGCAGCCGGCTGGCCTGCTGCACGCGCTCGGCGCGCGCGAGCGCTTCTCCGGGCTCACGATCCTCTGCGCGCTGCTGCAGGAGCGCTTCCCGGTGCTCGAGCGTCCGGGCGTGCGGGTCGTGAGCCAGTTCTTCGGCCACGTCGAGCGCGAGCTGCGCCGCGACGGCGCGCCGCTCGAGCACCTGACCTCGGACTTCCACGGCCTCGAGCTGATCGCGCGGCGCACGCGGCCGCGCGTCGTCGCCTGCGCGGTCGCACCACCCGACGCGGACGGCTTCCTCTCGCTCGGCGTGCACGCCGGCGCGACCGAGGTGCCGCTGCGCGAGGCGGCGCGCGATCCCGAGCGGCTCGCGATCGTCGAGGTCAACCGGCACATGCCCGCGACGCGCGGGCTGCCCGAGCTCGGCGACCACCGTATCCACTGCTCGGAGGTCGACGTCATCGTCGAGCACGACGCGGAGCTCATGGAGCTCGCCGGCAAGCAGCGCGGCGACGCCGACCGCCGCATCGCCGAGCACGTGAGCGCGCTCGTGCCCGACGGCGCGACGCTGCAGTTCGGCATCGGCGGCGTGCCGAACGAGGTGGCGCGCATCCTCGCCGAGGGACCGCGCGGCGGCTTCGGCATCCACACCGAGATGCTGGTCGACGGCGTGCGGCTGCTGCACGAGGCCGGCAAGGTCGCGAACCGCAAGGGCGTCTACGACGGCTTCACCGTCTGCACCTTCGCGCTCGGCTCGCGCGCGCTCTACGACTGGGCGGAGCGCGAGCCGAGCGTGCGCTTTCTCCCGGTGTCGGCGACCAACCTGCCGTCGATCATCGGACGCAACCGGCGCATGGTCAGCATCAACTCGGCGATCATGATCGATCTCGCGGGTCAGGTGGTCGCGGACACCGTCGCCGGACGTCAGCACTCGGGCGTCGGCGGGCACGAGTCGTTCGTCGCCGGCGCGCGCGAAGCGGAAGGCGGAACGTCGATTTTGTGCTTGCACTCCACCGTGCAGGTACAGGGCGAGCCGCGCTCGCGCATCGTCGCCGCGCTGCCGCCGGGCTCGGTGGTGACCACGCCGCGCCACCAGGTGCACTGGGTCGCGACCGAGCACGGCGCGGTGAATCTCTTCGGCCGCAGCGACAAGGAGCGCGCCGAGCTGCTGATCTCGATCGCCGATCCCGCGTTCCGCGACGAGCTGCGCGCCGCGTGGAGCGCGAATTTGACAGGCCGCTAGCGCGCCGACCATATTCGACCGATCGCCGCCGCGACGCGGCCGGAGTGGAGGATTTTCGATGCCGCTCGACGAGGACGTCCAGACGCTGCTGAACATGCTCAACGCGCCGGGGATGCCGACGCTCACCTCGCTGTCGGTCGAGGAAGCGCGCGCCAACATGCGCAACCTGACCGCGTTGCGCGCCGCGCCGCCCGAGCCGCTCGCGCGGATCGAGAACCGCACGATCCCGGGTCCCGCGGGCGAGATCCCGGTGCGCATCTACGCGGCGAGCAGCGAGCCCGGGCTGCCGGTGCTGGTCTACTACCACGGCGGCGGCTGGGTGCTGGGCGACCTCGACACGCACGACGGCACGACGCGCGCGCTCGCCAAGCTGATCGACGGCATCGTGGTGTCGGTCGACTACCGGCTCGCGCCCGAGCACAAGTTCCCCGCGGCGATCGACGACGCGTACGCCGCGGCGGCGTGGGTGGTCGAGAACGCGGCTTCGATCGGCGGCGATCCCGAGCGCGTCGCGATCGGCGGCGACAGCGCGGGCGGCAACCTGACGGCGTGCGTCGCGCTCAAGGCGCGCGACCTGGGCAAGCCGCGCCTCGTGCACCAGCTGCTGATCTACCCGGTCACCGACGCGAAGTTCGACACCGCGTCCTACCGCGACAACGCCGAGGGCTACTTCCTCACGCGCAGCGACATGGAGTGGTTCTGGAACCACTACCTGCGCGGTCCGCAGGACGCGACCAACCCGTACGCGTCGCCGCTGCAGGCGAAGGACCTGACGGGTCTGCCGCCGGCGACGGTGATCACCGCCGAGTTCGATCCGCTACGCGACGAGGGCGAGGCGTACGCCGCGCGCTTGAAGGAGGCCGGCGTGCCGACCGAGCTCAAGCGCTACGACGGCGTGATCCACGGCTTCTTCAGCATGCCCGACGTACTCGCCAAGGGTAAGGTCGCGATGCAGGACGCGGCGGAGGCGCTCAAGCGCTCGTTCCTCAAGCCGCACTGAGCCGCGCGACGCGCCGCCGGCCGGGTTGAGGAGGATCGCGACGAACCGGTGACCGGCGGAACGATACTCGGCACGCTGCTCCAGGACCTGACGCTCGCAGGCCTCGCGCACGTCCTGATCGGCGTGGTGCTGAGCCTGCACGTGCTGCTGCACAAGCACCGTCCGGTGTCGGCGGTGCTGTGGCTCGGCATCCTGTGGGCGTTCCCGTTCCTCGGCGCGCTGGTCTACCTGTGCTTCGGCATCGACCAGGTCGAGCGCGGCGCCGCGGCGCGCGACGCCTGCCGCGCGATCCTGCGCGAGCTGACGCAGCCCGAGGGCGAGGCGAGCGCCGCGGCGCTCGCGCGGCGCGCGCCCGTCCCGGAAGGTCGCGGCACCGAGATCCTGCGCACGACGACCTTTCGCCGGCGTGAGCTCGCGCAGCTCGGCGGCAACGCGATCGAGTTGCTGATCGACGGCGACGAGTTCTACCCGGCGCTCGACGCCGCGATCGACGCCGCGCAGGACTCGATCCACATCCAGTCGTTCATCATCGCGCGCGACGCGACGGGACGGCGTCTCGTCGAGCGGCTCGCGCGCCGCGCCGCGGAAGGCGTCACGGTGCGCCTGCTCTACGACCGCTTCGGCTCGACCTACGCGCACTACAGCACGATGTTCCGCAAGGCGCGCAAGGCGGGCGTCAAGGTCGCGTCGATCTCGCACGCGAGCCCGCTGCGCGGACGCTTCCAGGTCAATCTACGAAACCACCGCAAGGTCGCGGTGATCGACGGCCGCATCGGCTTCACCGGCGGCATCAACATCAGCGACTTGAACCTGAGCGCGGCGACGGACGGCGCGCCGATCCGCGACTACCACGTGCGCATCGAGGGGCCCGCGGTCGCCGAGCTGCAGCTCCAGTTCGTCGCCGACTGGACGTTCGCGTCCGGCGAGCCGCCCGCGGACGTCGTCCTGCCGCGCTACTTCCCCGCGGCCGAGCGTCGCGGCGACGCGCTGGTCGACGTGCTCGCGACCGGTCCCTTCGCCGGCGCGCTCGCGCTCACCGATCTGCTGTTCGCCGCGATCGGTGCGGCGAAGAAGTCGATCCGCATCGTCACGCCGTACTTCGTGCCGAACGAGCCCGTGCTGCACGCGATCCGCGCCGCGGCGCTGCGCGGCGTCGACACGCGCCTGGTCGTCCCGCAGCTCGGCAACCACTGGTACGTCGACTACGCGGCGCGCTCGCTGTACACGCCGCTGCTCGAGTCGGGCGTGCGGATCTTCGAGCGTCGCCCGCCGTTCTCGCACGCCAAGGCGATGGTGGTCGACGGCTCGTACGCCGTGCTCGGCTCGGCGAACCTCGACTACCGAAGCCTGCACCTGAACTTCGAGAGCGTCGTGCAGGTCGTCGACGAGGCCTTCCTCGCGCGGCTCAACGCGCAGATCGAGAGCGAGCTCGCGCACAGCGTCGAGGTCGACCTCGCGGCACACCGCGCGCGCTCGATGACGCGGCGGCTCGCCGAGAACTTCTGCTACCTCTTCCAGCCGCTGCTCTGACGTCACCGCGGCGCGGCGAGCCTCGCGCGACGCCTCGCGGACGCACGTCCTAGAGGTCGCTCGTCCAGCGGAACGAGGGACCGGCGTGCGCGACCTTCTCGGTCGTGAGCAGCGCGTTGAGGTAGGCCGGCAGCAGCGCGAGCCGCGGCTCGCGCGCCGACGCGACCGCGCAGCGGAACTCGTGCGCCGAGGCGACGGTGCGAAACCCGACCTGCGCCGCGAACAGCGCCTCGAGCCCCTCGCGCGTGAAGCGCCAGTAGTCGCTCGGGTAGGCGTGGATCGGGAAGGTCTGGTGCGTCTGGACGAAGACCAGCCCGCCCGGCTTCAGCACGCGGTTGATCTCGACCACCGCGATCCACGGATACTTGACGTGCTCGAGCGTCGAGCACGAGATCACGGCGTCGAAGCGCTCCTCGCCGAAGGTACGCGTCAGCTCGTGCACGTCGGCGACGACGTCGACGTCCGGTCCGGCGCGGAAGTCGGTGCCGACGTACTCGGCGGCGTGCGGCACGAAGCGCTTGCGCAGCGTGCTCTCCTCGCCCTGCACGCGCAGCGTCCCGAGCTCGAGCACCGACGGGCTCGGCCGCTCCTTCATCCGCTCGATGAACGTCCGCAGCGGCATGCGTCTCGCCTCAGCGCAACGGTCCGCGCGTGTCGTCGCTGCGCAGCGCGACCACGAAGGCGATGAGCGCGGGGAGCACGAGGTACGCCCCGGGCGCGAGCGGGCTACCGCTCCACTCCGCGAGCGCGGTGCAGACGAGCGGCGTGCCGCCGCCGAGGATCCCCACCGCGAGGTTGTAGGAGACGCCGAGCCCGCTCGCGCGCACCGCGTACGGAAAGCGCTCGGCGAGCCAAACCTGGCAAGGCGGGAGGCAGGTGACGACCGCGGTGGCGAAGACGAGCTGGGCGAGCAGGTCGCGCCCGGGGTCCGCAGCGCCGCGCAGCACCGCGAACAGCGGCACCGCGAGCGCGGCGCACGCCGCGGTACCGACGGCCACCATCGTCCGCCGGCCGATGCGATCGGCGAGGTAACCGGCGACGGGCGTCAAAACCACGATGTAGGCCATCGTCGCGGTCGCGAGGGTCAGCGCCGAGTCCTCGGGCAGGATGCGCTCGGTCGCGAGAAACGACGCGAGGAACACGGCGATCGCGTAGAACGACGCGTTCGGCCCCCAGGCGAGCAGCGCGCAGCGCACGACCTCGAGCGGGTGCTCGCGCAGCACGCGACGCACCGGCGACCGCCGCTCGCTGCGCTCCGAGGTCGTCATCTCGTCCACCGGCAGCGCCGAGCGCAGCAGCACGATCGCGAGGCCGAGCGGCAGCGCGAGCAGGAACGGCAGGCGCCAGGCCCACACCAGGATGCGCTCGGTCGGGAACAGCGCGAACAGCGCGTTGCCGACCGCGGAGCCGAGCAGCATGCCGATGCCGGCGGTGAGCGACGCGCAGGTGCCGAAGAGCGCGCGCCGGTCGGTTGGCGCGTGCTCGACGAGGTAGACGATCGAGGTCGTGAACTCGCCGCCGACCGCGAGCCCCTGCAGGAGGCGCAGCGCGGTGAACAGGATCGGCGCCAGCGCCCCGACGTCCTTGTACGGCGGCAGCAGCCCGGCGAGCACCGTCGCCGTCGTCATCGCGACCGCGGAGAGCAGCAGCGCGCGGCGCCTGCCGACGCGGTCGGCGACGTGGCCGAACAGGGCTCCGCCGGCGAGACGCATCACGTAGCCCGCCGCGAAGACGGCGAAGACCGACAGCAGCGCCGTCAGGCGGCTGCCGTGCGGGAAGAAGAGCTCGGCGAGGGTCGCCGCGAGCACCCCGTAGAGCGCAAAATCGTACCACTCCATGAGGTTGCCGGACATGCCGGCAACGATCGCGAGCGGCCGCGGGCCGGCGCGCTCGCGTCCGACCTCAGGCACGCTTCGCCCGACGTCGCTTGGCCGCGCCCGCGCCGCGTCCGCCGGCAGCGCGAGTCTTGCCGCCAGCGGCACCCGTCTTCTTGCCGCGCGTCGCGGTGGCCTTCTTCGCGCGTGCCGCGGCCGACGTCTTGGCGCGCGTCGCCGTGGCCTTCTTCGCGGGCTTGGTTGCGGCAGCCCTGGCGCCGCGCGTGCTCACCTTCGCGCCGCGCGCGCTGGCCTTGGCGCCGCGCTGCACACTCGGCGTCGCGGCGACGTCCCACGCCCGCGCGCGCTCGACCGCGCGCCGCCACTGCGCGAGCCGCGCGTCACGCTCGCGCTTCGGCATCTCGGGCGTGAACGTGCGCTCGATGCGCACCTGGCTCGCGAGCGCGTCGATGCTCGGCCACACGCCGGCCGCGAGCCCGGCCAGAAAGAACGCGCCGAGCGCCGTGGTCTCGAGGTCCGCCGGGCGGACGACCGGCACGCCGAGCAGGTCGGCCTGAAGCTGCATCAAGAGATCGCTCGCCGCGGCACCGCCGTCGACGCGCAGCTCGCGCAGGCGACCGCCTGCATCCGCCTGCATCGCCGCGAGGACGTCCGCGACCTGGAACGCGATCGCCTCGAGCGTCGCGCGCGCGATGTGCGCCGCGGTCGTGCCGCGCGTCAAGCCAACGATCGTCCCGCGAGCGCTCGCATCCCAGTACGGCGCGCCGAGACCCGTGAAGGCGGGCACGAGCGTCACGCCGCCCGAGTCGCCGACCTGCGAAGCGAGGTCGTTGACCTCGGGCGCGCTGCGGATGATCCCGAGGCCGTCGCGCAGCCACTGGATCGTCGCGCCCGCCATGAAGACGCTGCCCTCGAGCGCGTACTCGAGCGGGGCGTCGCCGATCTTCCAGGCGACCGTCGTCAAGAGCCGGTTCTTGCTCGGCACGGGCTTCCGTCCGGTGTGCAGCAGCATGAAGCAGCCGGTGCCGTAGGTGTTCTTCGCGAGCCCGGGCTTGGTGCAGAGCTGTCCGAAGAGCGCGCTCTGCTGGTCGCCGACGATGCTGCACACCGGGAGCGACGCGCCGAGCAGATCGCGCGTGGTGTCGGCGAGGCGCGCGCTGGTCGGGACGATGCGCGGCAGCACCGCCTGCGGCACGCCGAACAGCTCGCACATCTCCGGATCCCAGGTCGCGGTGCGCAGGTTCATCAGCATCGTGCGCGACGCGTTGGTGACGTCGGTGAGGTGCGTCGTGCCGCCGGTCAGGCGGTAGACGAGCCAGGAGTCGATCGTGCCCGCGGCGAGCTCGCCCTGGCGCGCGCGCTGGCGCGCTCCCGGCACGTGCTCGAGCAGCCACTCGAGCTTGGTCGCCGAGAAGTACGGGTCGAGCAGCAGGCCGGTCTTCTCCTGGATCCGCTTCTCCTTGCCGGCGGCGCGCAGCTGCTCGATGCGCTGCGCGGTGCGCCGGTCCTGCCAGACGATCGCGCGGTGCAGCGGGCGGCCGCTCGAGCGCTCCCACAGCACCACGGTCTCGCGCTGGTTGGTGATGCCGATCGCCGCGACGTCGCTCGCCGCGATGCCGGCCGCGTGCAGCGCCTCGCGGATGCTGGTCAGGCTCGTGAGCCAGATCTCCTCGGGATCGTGCTCGACCCAGCCGGGCTGCGGGAAGTGCTGCGTGAACTCGTGCTGCGCGACGCCGAGCTTGCGCCCGGTCTCGTCGAAGACGATGGCGCGCGAGCTGCTCGTTCCCTGATCGAGGGCGAGGACGTACGGCATGCGCTCTCCTCCGGTCAGCGTCGCGGCTGCAGGCCGTGCTGCTTCATCCGCCAAACCAGCAGCTCGATGCGGTCCTGGCCGAAGAAGGGCTCGCCCTCGAACACCATCGTCGGCACGCCCCAGTGTCCGGCGGCCTCGAGACGCTCCTGGTTCTTGTCGACCTCGGCGTCGTAGCGCGCGGCGTTCTCCGCGGCGAGACGCTCGAGCTCGGCGAAGTCGAGGCCCGCGCGGCTCGCTGCGTCGGCGAGGTGGCTCCCCTCGTGCCAGTTCACGACCTTGCCGCTCCAGATGATCTTCGACACCTCGTCGATGAAAGCGAGGCCCCTGCCCTTCTCGACGGCCGCCTGGCCGAGCCGCGTCAAGCGCGGAAAATGCGGCTGCTCCTTGGCCACCTTGCGGCTCGGGAACTCCTGCACGACCGGGTCGGGCTGCGGCCACGCGTAGTCGATGCCGTGGTACTGCGCGATGCGCATCGTGTCGCGCAGCAGGTACATCGGCCACAGCGGGTTCACCTGCTCGAAGAAGTCCGGCTTACGGATCGCGAGCGGCATCACGATGCGCACGTCCACGTCGACGTCGTACTCGCGCGTGAGCTGCACGATGCGCCCGGTCGCGAGGTACGAGTACGGGCTGCGAAAGGACCAGTAGAGCTCGAAGGATAGCGACATGCGGGCGACCTCTAGCAGGGATGTCGCCCGGGTGGGAGCGCGCGCGCCCGAATGGGGCCCGGCACGAAAAAAGGGGCCGGGGAGAAACCTCCCCGGCCCCTTGCCGCGTCGCGCGATCGCGCGCGGACGCGAACGATGCCTCAGCTCAGGGGATGGTGACGCCGGCCGCGAAGGTCAGCGCGCCTGCCGGCGGCAGGCTCGGGCCGGTCGTGCGGCGCACGCCCGAGCGCGACAGGTCGAGCTGCAGACGGTTGCCACCGGAGATGAGGTCGGTGCCCGCCGCCGTGTCGACCGTGGTCTTGATCTGCAGCTTGCCCTTGGCGTCGACGACACCGCAGGCCGCGCCCCCGAGCGGGAACGGGTTGCTCAGGGCCTCGAGCACGGTGCAGCCGCCCGGGTTGTTGTCGGCGCAAGCCCCGCTCGACGCGCGCACGGACGGCACGATGCAGAGCGTCTGGCCGATGCAGCCGGCGCTCAGCCCCTGCAGCTTGACCTGCAGCTTGATGTCCGCCTTGGCCCCCTTGCCCGCCACGGTCGCCTGGATCTGCCCCTGGCCGGTCGGCTTGGCCGGGTTCGAGACGTCGAAGCCGCACACGGTGTCGTTCGGCACCGCCGGGCTACACGCCGGCAGCGCCACGGCTCCCGACGTCGTGGTGTTGGGCGCGTTACACGGCGCGTACGCGGTGACCAACGTCGCCTGGTACTTGTTTCCTGCCTTCGGGTACGCGTACTGCGCGCTTGCGCTCCCGGCCGTCAGCACGACGGTTGTCGCGATTGCGACGGCGATTACGGACCTCCTCATGTTTGCCCTCCTGGGAATCGGCTTGAGGATGACGTCAAGAGCATGCCATCCGGTTTCGGGGTCGGGCGGTCCGTATACGGTCTCTTCGCCGCGGTCGAGCACGTGAAAATACGCTCTTGTGCACGCCGTGGCGAACTACATAAGAGTATATGTTTGATCGGCGCTGGATCGTGCGTCCGACGCACAGCGTCTAACGCGAAGGCCTCGCGCTGCGCCCTCAGATGACGCCTTCGTCGCGCAGCCGGGCGACGTCGGCGGCGCCGTAGCCGAGCTCGTTCAGCACGGCTTCGGTGTCGGCGCCGAACGCGGGCGGCGGCGTGCGCAGCGACGGCGGCGTGTCGGACAGGCGGATCGGGCTCGCCGGCATGCGCTGCCGACCGAACGGCCCCTCCATCTCGACGATCATGCCGCGGTGGCGCACCTGCGGATCGGCGTAGACCTCGTCGAGCGTGCTCACCGGTCCGACGCAGATGTCGAGCGCGCCGAGCTCGCTCATCCACTCGGCGAGCGTCTTCTCGCGAAAGGCGGCGCGGAAGAACGCGAGCATCTCCGAGCGCTTCGGATCCTCGGCCCACTGCTCGGCGATCCACTCCTCGCGCCCGAAGTGCCTGCACAGCGTCGCCCAGAAGTGGTTCTCGTAGGCGCCGATCGTCAAGTATCGACCGTCGCGCGTCTCGTAGACCGCGTAGCACGGATAGCGTCCGGTGAGCTGCTCGGCGCCGCGTCCGGGCAGACGTCCGGAGAGCTGGTGGAGCAGCATGTGGTAGACGTTCCACGCGACGACGCCGTCGAGCATCGCGATGTCGATCGCCTGCCCGCGTCCGGTGTGCTCGCGCGCGAGCAGCGCGGTGAGGATGCCGACCGTCGCCATCAGCGAGCCGGCGCCGATGTCGGCGATCTGCACGCCGGGGATCACGGGCGGCCCGCCCTGCTCGCCGATGAACTCGAGCACGCCGCCATAGCCGAGGTAATTGACGTCGTGCCCGACCTTGTCGCGGTACGGGCCGTCCTGGCCGTAGCCCGAGATCGAGCAGTAGATGAGGCGCGGGTTGCGCGCCGAGAGGGTCGCGTAGTCGATCCCGAGGCGCTGCGTGACGCCGGGCCGGAAGCCCTCGAGCACGACGTCTGCGCCGTCGACCAGGCGAAAAAAGATCTCACGCCCCGCCTCGCTCTTGAGATTCAGCGTCATGCTGCGCTTGTTGCGAGCGAAGAACGGGATGCCGACGCCGAACGGATCGTTGGGTGCGGCGATCGCGAGCACCTCCATGCCGAGGTCGGCGAGCATGGTGGAGCAGAACGGACCCGGCAGCTGCCGGGAGAGATCGAGCATCTTGTAGGTGCCCAGGGGCGGAGCCATGGCAAACCTCGTCGGTGGTGGAGCGGAGGAAACCTCTTGGCCGGGATCGCGCCCGGCGGCAAGCGGCGCGCGCGATAAACTTCGGGCGCCGGCGAGCCGCCAATCGAAGACGATGCATTGCGCCCTGCTTCGCATCGTCGTGCTCGCCTGCTGCGTGAGCGCGTGCGCGGCCGTCGACCCCTCGGCGAGCTGGCGCCAGGTGCAGGACCTCTCCCGCCCGGCGACGGACGCGACGCCGCGCTGGCAGGTCGACGCGGAGGACGAGAGCGCGGTCGCCGACGAGATGGCGAGGCTGATGGCCGACGGCATGACCCGTCAGGAGGCGATCCGCATCGCGCTGCTCAACAACCCGAGCCTGCAGGCGACCTTCGAGGAGGTCGGCATCTCGCAGGCGAAGCTCGTGCAGGCGGGCCTGCCGAGCAATCCGCAGCTCAGCATCGCGCCGGCGCTGCCGCTCGCCACGGGCAACAGCGCCGTGTCGCTGCTGGCCATGATCTCCGATCTCTGGACCGTGCCGGCGCGGCGCGCCGTCGCCGAGGAGAAGAGCGAGGCGGCGCTGCGGCGCGTCGCCGCGGCCATCGTGCTCACCGCGACCGACGCGATGAAGGCGTACGACGAGGTGCTCTACCGCGAGGCGCGGCTCCAGGTGGAGCGCAACCACCGCGACCTGCACGACCAGCTCGCGGCGCGCGCACGCAAGCGCATCGGCTTGGCCGCGGACGCCGACCTCGCGATGCTGCGCATCGAAGCCGAGATCGTGGAGCACGACCTCGCCGTCGCACGCGCCGAGAAGGAGCTCGAGACGGCGCGCCTGCGCCTCGCTTCCGTGCTCGGGCTCGACGATCCGTCGCGCCTGCCGACGCTCTCCGGCCGCTTCGAGCCGCCGCCGCCCGACGGCTGGACGGCCGAAGCCGCCGTCGCCTTCGCGCTCGAGCGGCGGCTCGACGTCGCGGCGGCGCGCCACGAGGTCGCGGCGGCCGAGCGTCAAGTCGAACTCGAGCGGCGCTCGGTGCTCGGCCCGATCCAGCTCGGCGGCATCTACACCGGCGGCTTCGGCACCGGCGACTCCGGCGGCCCCGGAGCGCAGATGTCCGTGCCGGTGTTCGACCAGAACCAGGCGCAGATCGCCAAGGCGGAGTACGAGCTCCGCAAGCGGCAGAAGCGCCTGCGCGCGCTCGAGGCCCGCGTGCGCAGCGAGATTCTGAACGCGCTCGCTGATCGCGCGTTCTACCGCAAGCACGTCGAGCTCTACCGTACGCGGCTCGAGCCGCTGCAGCTGAAGGCCGTCGCGCGAGCCGCCGACGTCGACAGCAGCGACGACGCGCAGGTCGTGCTCGCGCTCGAAGCGCGTCAAGAAGAAATCGAGGGTCGCCGCGGCTACCTCGAGGCGGTGCGCGACCTCATCTCGGCCGAGCGCCGCCTGCACCGCGCGCTGTGGGCCGGCTCGTCGTCGTGAGCGACGACGCGAGCCGGCCCCGTACGCGCGAGCTCAGAAGTCGACCAGCGTCGACGTCTCGACCAGGAACGCGCGCGACGCCGAGCCGACCGACGGCAGCGGCGGGCAGGTGAGCGGCGCCGGAGTGTTCGGCGCGCCGACGAACTTCGCCGTGGTGTCGGTCTTGGCGGTCGTCGGCGGCTTGCCCGTCGCCTTGGCCGGCGCCGACGCGCAGAACTGCACCTCGGTGCCGAGCTGCAGCCGCAGCGCCATCGCGCCCTGCGGCGCGTTCGCGAGCGAGAACAGCCCGGCGCCCTGACCGCGCAGCGTGAGCGCCGTCGCCGACAGCGACACCGCGCGCACCGGCCCGTCGACGCCCTTGGGATCGCTGTACGTCCAGCGCTTGACGGCCGTCGGGCCAACCTTCTTCCAGCGCGCGGCCGGCAGCGCGATCGTCACCGCGTCGCCGGTGCCGTCGGCGCGGTAGAGGATCAGCGTCGCGCCGTGCTGCGTCGGGTCGCCGTCGCCGCCCGCGGCCGGCAGGACGACGCCGCTCGGCGACTGTCCCTTCTTCGCGGAGCGGAAGCGCACCTTGCGCTTCTTCGGCTC
The DNA here is from genome assembly GCA_036563615.1 of Candidatus Binatia bacterium. NCBI lineage: Bacteria > Candidatus Binatota > Binatia (SeqCode) > Binatia bacterium. The sequence continues at coordinate 372,540 of DATCMB010000023.1, read as the reverse complement.
GAACGGCGGCACCGGGTCGTCCTGCAGGTCGAACGCGGACGAGCGGATCGTCACGATCGGCGCCGCGCCCGGGAAGCTCTCGGGATCCGCCGGATCCGTGCCGGCGTCGAGCTCGTCGCGATCGAAGAAGCCGTCCTCGTCGCGGTCGACGCCGATGCGCTTGCCGGCGCCCGGCGGCACGCAGGTGAACGTGCGCTCCTGTCCGGGGACGCCCGCCTGCGTCTGCAGCGTCGCGAGCGACACCGGGGGCTCGCTCGAGCGGTCACTCTGGAACGTCCCGTTCGGGAGCCGGTACCAGCCACGACGCTCGCCGCCGAGCATGCCGCGCACGACCAGATCGCACTCGCCCACCGCGGCGCGCGCGGCGAGCAGCGCGACGCGCTGGTTCACCTCGACGTCGCTCGCCGGCGACTGCGTCACCTGCTGGCCGACGATCGGCGCGTAGTTCGAGTCGAACACGAGCATGAACGCTTCGACTTGACGACGCTGCGGGTCGCCCGGCGCGCCGTTCGGGAAGCCGCCCGGGTTCGGGATCGGGAAGCCGGCCGGGTTGACCTGGTTGAACACGCGCGCGTTGTGGAAGCGGAACAGCGTGTCGACGCTGCCGTCGTGCAGGAAGCCGAAGCCGCGGATCTGATCGCCCTTGTGGTCGTTGTCGCCGACGTTGATGAAGTCGTTCGCCGGCATCCCGAACATGCCGACCTTCTGGTACATGTTCCGCAGGTGCGGGATCTTGAGCAGCTGGGTCTCGAACTCGAAGCTCGAGCGTCCGTCGCTGCCGAAGAAGCCCGCCTCCGGATTCAGCACGTGGCAGCCGTTGCACGTCTGGAACACGTCCGACGGCTCCGGCTTGAAGAAGAAGTCGCGCCCCGCCTGCTGCTCCGGCGTCAAGCTATTGTCGAGGTTGCGGATCGGGTTCGGCGGGTAGCGCACCTCGAGGATGAAGTCGGCGAACTCCTCCATCATCTGATCCGGGATCGGCCCCGAGCGGCCGAGCAGCCCCTCGAAGGCCACGATGAAGTGCAGGAACGCCGCCTTCGCGTCGAACGGCTTGAAGGGAACGTCGTTCGCGCCGCTGCGGTCGCCGCGCCAGTGCATCGGGCCGTGGTTCGCCATGCCGCGCAGGCTCTGCGTCGTCATGGGGCCCTTCATCGGGTGGTGGTCGGGGAACGACATCCCGAGCGGATCGCCGACGCGGAACACGTTCAGGTTCGGCAGCACGTCGTCGTCCGGGTTGCCGAGGTCCCAGGCGAGGCTATCGAAGTCGCCGAAGATGTGGCACGCCGCGCACGACGCCTCGCCGTTGCTCGACGTCGCGCGCGCGTCGTAGAGCACCGGGCGACCGATCTGCACGTGCGGCGGCTCCGGGTTGTAGAGCGGCAGGTGCGCGATCTCGCTCGCGGTCGTGGTGTCGATCACCGACAGCGAGTTGTCGAAGCGCGTAAGCACGTAGAGGCGGCCTCTCGCCTCGTCGAGCAGCACGCCGCTCGGACCGCCGCCGCTCACCTCGATGTGCGACGACGCGCTCGGAACGAAGGTGTCGTTCTCGAGCTCGCTCGTCGAGAACACGCCGATCTTCGACGAGCCGAACGCGGCGACGTAGAGCGTCTGGCCGTCCGACGTGATCGCCATCTCGAGCGGCGTCGCGAGGCTCCGGTCGGCGGTGCCCGGCGGGCTCGGCACGACGTCGTAGTCGATGTGCTTGTTGAGGTGGCGCGGCGTGACGCCGAGGTCGGGGTTCGGCTGCGCCGGGTCGATCACCGTGATGCGCGCGAGCGCGAGGCGACCGCGCACGGTGCTGCCGCCGAAGATGCCCGGACCCTCGAAGCGCACCTCGTTCTTGGCTTCGGTGTTGGTGACGTAGACCTTCCCGTTCACCGGGTTCACCGCCATGTTGAACAGGATCGTGCCCACCGAGGGCCACGACCTGCTCTCGACCGGCGGGTTCGCCATCGCGTCGATCGCGAACACGTCGAGGTCGGGCAGGTTGAAGCGGACGGCGTTGTTCCAGTTGCGACCGAGCTCGTCGCGCCACTCGCCCGACGCCTTGTCGTACTTGACGATGAGACCGGTCTCGGGCGCGGGCACCCCGGCGTAGTTGGTGGACGGACCGGGCAGGCCGCCCGGCATGACGACGCCGTGCACGACGCACGGACCGGCGGCGTCGAATCCGTCGCACACCGCCGCCTCGTTGATCGTCGTGGTCTGGTTGCCCGAGTGGAACACGGCCGCGTACACCGTCTCGCCGCTCGGATCGGTCGCGAGCGCGCGCGGCGTGTCGCCGAACAGCGTGACGATGCTGATCGGCGTGCCGCCGAGCGGCGCGCCGAGGTTCAGAGCGTCGAACACCCACACGTCGGCCCGACCCACGCCCGGCGTCGTCAGCTGCGGATCGATCGGGCTGTTCTGGCCGCGGTGCGCGGTGGTGATGAAGGCGCGATTGCGCCCGGGTCCCGCGAACACGATGTCGCGCGGCTCGTCGCCGACGAGCAGCGTGCGCACGACGCGCGGCGGATCCGACGCGACGTCGACGATGCTCACGCTGTCGGAGAGGTGGTTCACGACCCACACCTCGGCGTCCGTGCGCGCGGCGACCGCGATCGGCTCGAGGCCGACCTCGACCGAGCCGGTGTGCATCGGGCTGCCGCTCGCGAGCGAGAAGATCTCGAGGCGGTTGTCCGGCGTGTTGATCGCGAACAACCGCGAGCCGTCTGGCGACATCGCGAGCGGTCGCACCTGTCCGGTTTCGAAGGTGTCGAACGAAGCTGAAGCGACCGCAGGGACGAGCAGACAGAGAAAGGCCAGCGTGATGGTGGTTCGAGCTTCGGTCATGGCCGCGCACACAATCACAATCGCGCCGGTCGGGACAAGCGAATCTCGCCGACGCGACGCGCCGCGGCGCTCAGGCGGGCACCGAGGCGTGCGAGCGGTCCGTCGAGGTGCGCGAGCGGCCTGTCGAGAGATACGACACGTCGTTCCTGGGTTCGCCGTCGGCCGCGCGGATCGTATATGAGGAAGGACAGGCTCGCGGTGCTGCGCGGCGTCTGGCTCGACCGGGCCGCGCCGATCGTCCGGCATCGCCGCCAGGTGAAACGCCATGTCGACGTTCCCACCCGATACCGGCAGCGAGCTCGGCGACGTCGTCGTCCTCGCGCGCCAGCTCACGGGCCTGTTCGGCGCCCTCTACGAGGCCGATGACGATGACGTCGGCGCCGGAGACGGCGGCCTCGACACCGAGGAGGACAAGCTCGCCGCCGCCCGCGAGGCCTGCGTCCGCGTGCTGCGCGTCGTGCTCACCGCCGCCGGACTGCCCAACACGGAGCCCATCGATCTGCTCGACGACGATCGCTTCCTCGCCGTCTGCCTCACCGCGGCGCCCAACCTGCGCAAGACGCGCGGCAAGCTCGGCACGCGCCGTGGCGTGCGCGGCATCGTGCCGATCGCACCGGACGCATCGCCGCGCGAGAAGACGGTCGCCATGGTCGCGAACCTGCTGCTCGACACGATCCGTGCCTACGGGCGCGTGAACCGCGGCCTCGCGGCGCCGAGCCAGTAGCGACCGCGCTCGGGCGCAGCGACGACCACCCGGACTCGCTGCGCGCGCGGCAGCGAGGCTCGTCGGCGTCAGCGCAGGCGGCGCACCTCGACCGCGAGCGGCTCGTCGAGCATCGCGATCGCCGGCGCCTCGTCGCCCGGCTGGTACGGACCCGGCAGGACGACGCTCGCCATGCTGATGTCGTACGCGCCGCCCTCGCGCAGGCTCGTCATGTTGCGCAGGGTGAAACCCGCGGCGAAAGCGCCTTCGCTCGAGCTCGCGTCGGCGTCTGCGTCGGCGACGCGCTGGTCTTCGTCCTCGGCCTTCGCGTCCGCTTCGTCGCCGCGCACGCCCGAGCGCACGACGGTGCCGCGCACGATGCCCCACTCGCGCCACACGCGCGGGATGCCGAGCGAGTGCAGCACGGTGCCTGCGCTGCTGCTGTGCACCCACCACGGGCGATCCTCGGTCGTCGCGACGATCAGCCGGTTGTGCGGCGCGATCTCGATCCCATCGGGGTACCAGGGATCGAAGTAGCGCATCGGCAGCGTCTCGGGCTGGAAGTCGAGCACGTTCTCGAAGCGGAAGTCGCGCAGCGCCTGCAGCATGATCCACGGGATGCGGATGCTCGAAGCCGTCAAGTACGACGTGCGGTAGTGGTACGTGGTCGCGACGCCGTTCGGCAGCTCGGGGAAGAGCGGTCCGAGCTCGACCGAGAGGCGCACGCGTCGCACGACGCGCACCGGTCCGGCGCGTACGCCCTCGATCTCGACCAGCGTGCTCTGCTCGGTGAAGTCGAGCGTCAAGTCGGTCAGCAGCAGCGAGAACGTCGGGCTGCCGCGCATCCGCGACTGGCGCAGCAGGTTGACGCGGTTGCCGCCGGCCACCTCGAGGACGCGCAGGCCGGTGAAGTAGTTGCGACCGTCGGCGTAGTCGACGTGGTACGCGTCCGAGCGCGCCTGGCGCGAGGTCCAGTCGTAGACCACGTACGGCGCATACGGCAGGGGCTCGGGCGGCTCGGAGTGCGCGAGCAGATAGGCCCAGGCGCGCGCGTCGCGACGCGGATCGCGCAGCTCGATCTCGAGCGCGGCGGTGCAGCTCGCGGGAAGGAGCTCCGGGGTCGCGCGCTCGCCCGCGTCGCGCGCCATGAAGACGAGCTCGTCGTTGGCGTCGAGCGGCGCATCGAGCGGCGCGTCGACGATCGGCTCACCGTCGGCATCGCGCGGATCGAGCTGGAACGGGATCGGGACGAGTCGCCCCTGCTCGACGCGCTGTAGGCTCAGCAGCGAGCCGTCGCCGACGTGGAGCCCGTCGAGGCGCGCGAGCGGAACGACGACCGGATCGTGCTCGCGTCCTTCGAGACCCGCCGCCATCGCAGACTCGACGGCGAGCGCGCCGAGCGCCGTGACCACCGCGAGCGCGAGATGCCATCGGACGTGCGAGCCGCCGCTTCGGGCCATGCCTCGGCGGTACAGCGTCGTGTTCGCTCTCCGCAAGCAGCAATCGCGCGTGGTCGACATACTTGACGTCGCGCCCAGCGACCCTCGTTCAATTTCTTGCAAACCCTATTGATCGAGCTTCTGCGCTGACGCAAAGGAACCCTGATGTCGTCACGGCCATCGATTCTCCTGGTCGACGACAACGCCGAGATCCTCGAGATCCTCAGCCTGCTGCTCGAGAACGAGGGTTACGAGGTGGCGACGGCCCGGGATGGTGTGGAGGCGCTGCGGTGCCTGCACGACGGCCTCCACCCCGGTCTCATCATCCTCGACCTCGCGATGCCGGGGATGGACGGCTGGGCGTTCCGTCGTGCGCAGATGGACGACCCCGAGCTGCGCGACATCCCGACCGTGATCTACTCGGCGGGGCACGCGCAGCGCGGGCTCGAGACCTTGCGCGTCGCGGGCACGCTCGAGAAGGGCGGCGACTTCGGCGCGCTGCTGAGCCTGGTCGCGAACCTGTGCAACGATGGCCGGCACGGGTTGTCCACAGGCACGCAGCGCGAGCGGTGAGCGCGTCGCGCGGCTCGCGACGATCCAGCATGCCGACCGCACCATGACGTTCTCGCGAGAGAGCCCGAGGAGGACCGCGCTCGTGCCGCTCGCGGTCGAGCCGAGCGTCGAGCCGGTCTACGAGCGCGACGCCGTCCCGCTCGACGAGCGCGACGCCGTCAAGGAACGGTCTCGAGGAACGCCAGCACCTCGCGGTTGAAGATCTCCGGCGTCTCGAAGTTGAAGCCGTGGCTGCCGCCCGGGATCTTGACCAGCTTCGCGCCCGGGATCTCGCGCGCCAGGATGTCGGAGTTCGCGGGCGGCACCAGGCGGTCGGCGTCGCCGGTGATGACCAGCGTCGGGCTCTTGATGTTCCTCAGGCGGTCGGTCGTGCGGTGGCTCATCACCGCCGACACCTGACCGAGGATCGCCTCCATCGAGAAGCCCCACTGCAGCGCGCCGCCGAAGATCTGCATGAGCTTCGCCAGCTCGCGCTCGATGAACTCCTGGTTGAAGACGGCGGGCAGGAGCTGCTGCAGGAACAGCATCGGGTTGATGGTCGAGACGTCGACCTTCATCGTGCCCGACTCGTCGAGCGTGCCGCCGAACTGGTGCAGCGTGAAGCGGCGGCGCTCCTCGACGTCGCTGTCGGGCTCGGGGTACGTGCAGGCGAGCACCAGCCCGCGCACCTTCTCGGGATGTCGCAGCGCGAGCTCCTGCGCGATCATGCCGCCCATCGACACGCCGACCACGTGCGCACGCGGGATCCTCAGGAAGTCGAGCAGGCCCGCCGCATCGTCGGCCATGCCGTGGATGGTGTAGGGTCCGGGCGGCTTGGAGCTGCGGCCGACGCCGCGGTTGTCGAATGCGATGGTGCGGTAGCGCTGCGCAAAGTCGGGGATCTGGAACATCCAGGCCTGCGAGTCGGCCGCGAGCCCCATGATCAGGAGCAGCGGGTCGCCGCTTCCGTGCTCCTCGTAGTAGAGCTCGACGTCTCCGATCCTGGCGGTGCTCATTCTTTCATCGCTTCCCTTCCCCGGCCCCGGGCCAGAAGCTTCATCTTAACGGTCCGCGACGAGGGTGAAAGCATCCATCCGACCGGACGCCGCCGAAGATCATCCTCTCAAGTGAAATTTTGTTGCGTAGCGATCGGACGTAAGCCTATAGGTGTCGCACCATGCTGCCACCCGAGGACGCCGTCACCCTTGGACCCTTCGAATCTGCGTTCCGGGACCAAGCACGGCGTCGCGTCGCGGAGCGGTTGCCGCTCGCCGTCGGCATCCTGCTCGCGTGCGGCTTCGCCGGCGCGGCGCTCGAGTGGATCCACTTCCCCGATCGACGCTTGACGCTGCTCGCGACCGATTTCGTCTTCGTCATGATCGCGGGCGCGTTGCTCGCGACGGTGCGCCGCAACGTCAACCTCTCGATCCTGATCGCGGTGCTCGGCGTGAACCTCGCGGGGATCGCGTCGAACTTCTACCACTGGTCGACCGGCGCGTCGGCAGAGCGCTCGCTGCTGATCGTGATCGGGATCTGCTCGACCGCGTGCGTGGTCCTACCCTGGGGCTGGCGCGCGCAGGCGTGGGCATGCCTCGGTCCGGTCGCGACGTACATCGCGTCGCTGTTCGTGAAGGGCACGGTGCTCGGCGTGACGGGTGGGGTCCAGGTCAGCGGCCCGATCGACGTCCTCGTGATCTACCCGCTGGTCCTCGTCGGCGTCGGCATCCTCGGCGCCGAGCTGACCGAGCGCTACCTGCGCTCGGACTTCTTGCTGACGCAGGAGCTGCGCGAGCGCGAGGTCAAGCTCGCGCAGGCGAAGGAGCTCGCCGAGGTCGCGAGCCGCGCCAAGACCGAGTTCCTCGCCACCATGAGCCACGAGATCCGCACGCCGATGAACGTCATCTTCGGGATGACGGACATGGCGCTCGAGTCGGAGCTCACGCCGGAGCAGCGCAGCTACCTGCAGCGCACGCGCGGCGCCGCGAACACCCTGCTCACGCTGGTCAACGACATCCTCGACTTCGCCAAGATCGACGCCGGCAAGCTGCGCCTCACCTCGCGTCCGTTCGCGCTGCGGCGCTGGCTCGAGGACGCGCTCGAGCCGCTCGGCTGGCTCGCGCAGGACAAGGGGCTCGATCTGTCGTGGACGGTCGCCGAGGACGTCCCCGACGTGCTCGAGGGCGACGCCGAGCGCCTCAATCAGGTGCTCGTCAACCTGGTCGCGAACGGCATCAAGTTCACGCCGGAGGGCTCGGTGCACGTCGACGTGCGGCGCGCGAACAGCGGCCGCGGCGCGCACCGGCAGCTCCACTTCTGCGTCACCGACACCGGCGTCGGCATCGCGCCGTCGCAGCAGCACGAGATCTTCGACGCCTTCGTGCAGGGCGACGCCGCGCGCACCATGCGCACCGACGGCGCGGGCCTCGGGCTCGCGATCTGCGCGCGCCTCGTGCGCCTGATGGGCGGCCAGATCTGGGTCGAGAGCAAGCTCGGCGAGGGCAGCCGCTTCCACTTCACCGCGCGGCTGATCGCGGCACCGGGCGTCGGCGCGAGCATCGGCGGCGCGCGCGCCGCGATGTCGACGGACGCCGCGGCCTAGCGCACCGCGCGCTGCCGCGTCGAGGAACGCCGCGGCCTAGCCGCGAGACCACTCCTGCCGCGCCGCGCGCGACACCGCCACGCGCACGTCGCCGTCGAGCATCAGCCCGCCGGACGCTCCGGCCAGATCACGCCCTCCGGCATCGCGTCCGCCTCGAGCATCTTCTCCGTGAGCCGCGCGTGCAGGTAGTTCCACTCGTTGCGCACGTCGGGCGGCGGATCGCCGAAGACCAGGTTGTGGAGCTGACCCGGATCGCTCGCGAGATCGTAGAGCTCGTACTCGAACGCCCCGCCGACGAGATCGAAGTAGACGGCGTAGGTCCAGTCGCCGGTGCGCAGCGCGCGGATGTGCCCGCCCGGGACGTCGGGGGACAGGTTGAAGACGTCGTCGAAGGTGAACAGGATCCCGTCCTGCACCGCGAAGTCCGGGTGGTTCAGCACCGGCACCATGCTGACGCCGCGCCCGACCGGGACGCCGCGGATGCCGGCGAGCTCGGCGATCGTCGGCATCAGGTCGAGGTGGCAGTAGAACGCGTCGGTCTCGAGCGGCGTCGGGTAGAGACGCGGGTTGTAGACGATCAGCGGGACGTGGATCGTCTCCTCGTACGCGTTGTAGCTCTTCTGCCGGAGCCCGTGGGACAGGCCCATCTCGCCGTGGTCGGCGAGGCGCAGGACGATCGTGTCGTCGGTGAGATCCCACTCGTCGAGCGCGTCAAGCACACGTCCGATGTGCTGATCGACCACCGTGTGCAGGTAGGCGTAGAAGTTGACGTAGTTGCTCCACTGCGTCGGCCCGTCGAGCGGCGCGACCGCGTCGTAGGAGTTGCGGAAGCGGAGCTGCACGCTCGGCTTCGTCAGCAGATCGTCGTTCGCGTTGCCGGGGAGCGGGATGCCGAGGTTCGCGAAGTCCTCGAGCCGGTAGCCGCCCTCCTCCCAGCCGTTCGGGAAGTAGCCCACGTCGTGCGGGTTCACGAGCGAGACGAAGAGGCAGAACGGCCGCCGCTTCGCGCGCGGCGTGCTGCCGATCTCGGCGAGGAACTCGAGCACGCTCTGACCGAAGCCCGGCGTCTGGCCGGGATCGTCCACGTCGGGACCCATGACGTAGCGGCCGTCGTTGTTCGGGATCCCGCCACCCAGGGTCTCGATGCGCTCGCCGCCCGCCGAGGTGCCGGCGTCGGGCGGATTCCAGAAGAGCGGTCCGAAGCGATCCGCCATCCCGGCGATGTCGGCCTCGGTCCAGCTCTCGTTGCCCTGCAGCGAGAAGCTCAGGTGCCACTTGCCCTTCCACGAGACGATGTAGTCCGTGTGCTGCTGCAGCAGCGAGGCGACGTTCACGAGCTGGTTCTTGGTCGGCAAGCCGGGCGGCTTCAGCGTGATCGCGACCTGGTTCACGTTCGCGTGCTGGCCGGTCAGCATGACGGCGCGACTCGGCGAGCACTCCGCCGCCGCCGTGTAAGCGCGGTTGAACGTGAGCCCGTTGCGCTTGATGCGCGCCATCGCGGGCAGGTTCTGCTCCGCCCATCCCGCCGGCCAGTGCGTCGGGTAGCGCTCCTGGTCGGTCATCAGGACGAGGATGTTGCGCGGTCGATCGCTGCGCGGGCGGATGATCGGCAGCCTGGGGCGCGCCGCAATGAGCCCGGCGCCGGCGCCCGCGGCGAGGAACTCGCGCCGCGTCATGCCGCCGCTGCCGCTGCTGTCGACCGCCGATGCCCGACGTCGTCGCTGGTCACGCCGCTTCATCGCCATCGCCTTCTCCTCCGTCGGGCGATGTCGGCGTGTGCGCCCTCCTACCTTAGTCAGGAGGACGGGGACGCTGCGGAGCTCAGGTCGGACGGCGGGCGAGCACGAGCTGCGCGCCGATCATCGGCACCTCGCGCGCGGCGACGTCGGCGAAGCCCGCGCTCTCGAGCATGCGGCGGTACTCGCCGAGCGTATAGACGTCGCCCGAGCGCGTCGACGCCAGCATGACGACGGCGAACAGCACCGCCTGCGGCGGCCCCGTGCGGTCGTCGTCGACGACCCAGTCCTGGATCGCGAGCGTGCCACCGGGCTTGAGCGTCGCGAGCAGCCGACGCGAGAGCTCGACGTTCTGCTCGGGCGAGAAGTGGTGGTAGAAGTGGCTCGCCAGCACGAGGTCGAACTTGCCCTCGGGGAGCGGCGCGTCGAAGGCGCTGCCGCCGAGCCAGGTGACGCGATCCGCGAGCCCGCGCTTCTCCGCGATCCGGCGCGCGCGCTCGAGCACGTTCGGCCAGTCGAGCGACGTCAAGCGCGCGCCGGGGACCTTGTCGAGCACCGCGAAGCCGTAGACGCCCGATCCACACGCGACGTCGAGCACCTCGAGCGACGCATCCCGATCGAGCTCGAGCAGCTCCGCGACGAGCCCCGCGCCCATGGTCGACATCTGCTCCGACGCTTCCGCGAACTCGACCCAGAACTCGTGCCCCGGCGTCTCGACCATCGCCTCCGGCGGCTCGCCGGTGCGCACGATCGACGCGAGATCTCCCGCCGCGTCCCACAGCCGGCGGTTCGCGGTGATCCGCATGAAGCCGCCGGCGTACGCGGGCGAGCTGCGCACGAGCATCATCTGCGCGAGCGGACGCAGCGCGTAGGCGCCGCTCGCGTTCTTCTCGAGCAGCCCGAAGACGCACAGCGAGTCGAGCACGATGCGCACCCCGCGTGGATCGCTCGCGGTTGCCGCGGCGAGCTGCTCGGCGGTCCTCGGACCGTCCGCGAGGCGCGTGAAGAGGTCGAGCTCGAGCGCCGCCTTCAGCACGCCGGTGCGCAAGAAGGCGAAGAACTCCTCGAACAGACCTGCGGGACTCGGGTCGTGCGTCATCTGCGGCTCCCCTCCTCGTTCAGCGCCAGTCGTCGAGCACGAGCGCCTCGGGCACGTGGTACGCCGGGCCTTCTGGCCGGTGCATCTCGACGCCGTGCAGCTGCGTGCGGAAGCCGCGCCCGATCAGATGACGGTACGCTGCGCGGTTCGCGGTGCTCACCCCCGCGGTGAGCGTTCCGAGCGAGCGCCTGGCGGCGAGCGCCGCGCAGCCGTCGAGCAGCCGTCCGAGCGTCGCCTCGCCCGCGCCCGGACGCACCATCGCGTGCTTGGCGAAGCACGCGTCGGCGCCCGCTTCCGTGCCGGGTCCGCAGTGGCAGAACGCGAACGCCTGCACGTCGTCGCCGTCGAGGACCAGCACGGTGTCGCCGAGCCCGAGGCGCGCAATCGCCGCGATCTCGTCGCTCGGGTCGAGGCCCGGCAGCAGCGCGTCCGCGATCGCGCAGCAGCCTGCGAGCGCCGCTTCCTGCTCGGGCGCGGCGAGCTCCGAGAGCAGCGCCGTGCCGGCGAGCGGCGCGCCGTGCACCGCCTCGTGCGTCACCGGCGCCGCCATGATCGCCATCAGGTGCCCCGGCCAGAAGCCGAACTTCTGGTAGAGCGCGACGTGCTTCGCGCTGTGCGGGAAGGTGAACAGCCCCGCGTGCTCGACGCCCCAGCGAGCGAAGACGTCCATGGTCGCGGCGAGAAGCTGCTGGGCGATGCCCTGGTTCTGCAGCTCCGGCCGCACCGTCAGCGGACCGAAGTACGCGAGGCTGCCGCGCCGCAGCGCGAAGTTCGAGCCGACCAGCTCGCCGTCGAGCTCCGCCGCGATCGCCGCCTCGGGAGCGGTCGCAAAGCGCGTACGCACGTAGTCGGCCTCGCCCGCGAACTCCATCGGATCGGGGAGGCCGACGTACGTGCCGAACGCGAGGCGAAAGATGCGATCCGCCTCGTCGAGGTCGGTGTCGCGCAGCGGCCGGATCGTGACGCGGCTCACCCGGCCACCCTTATCACCGTGCGGCGCCGAGACCAGCCGCCTCGCGAGCCGCGGCCGCTCGCGTCACTTCACGAGCGGCTCGAAGGTCGAGCAGGCGTACGAGCCGTTCGTCTGGCCCGCCGCCGTGAACGTCGGCACGCTGCAGGACACGTACACCAGGTCGTTGTGAAGGAACTGGCGGAGGTTGCCGAGCGCGCCGTGGCGCGACGAGCCGTCCTTACAGATGCACATCGCGCGCAGCTTCGTGGAGCCAGGCGGCACTGCGAACTTGGCGCCGCGCTGCTGGTGCTTCTCACGGTCGGTCGCGCCGTGCGCGGTGCCGACCGCGACGCTGCCCACCGAGACGGCGAGCACGAGGATGGCGGTTGCGGTCTTGAGCTTGGTCGTGAGGTTCATCGTGCGTCTCCTTGAAGAGGGGCTCGGCGTGAGGGAGGTCGCTCGGTGGTGAGGGCGCTCAGCGAGCGCACGGGCTGTGGGCGCTGGCTCGTACCAGGTCGCCGAGACGCTGCACGGCAGGCAGCAGGTCGTCGATCGCGCCGCTGACCTCGGCCAGGTGCTTGCGCTGCGCCTTCGGCAGGCTCGACGCGGCGCCGCGGCGGTCGACCTCCTTGCGCAGGCTGGCGAGCCTCACGTCGGCGTCGCAGAAGGGCTCGAGGGCGTCGAGCGAGGCGATCGCCCGGGGATCGTCCGTGTCGGCCGCGGCGGCGCCGAGGTCGAGGAAGAAGGTCTGCGCGCCGCTTCGCGCCTCGTCCTGCAGGGCGAGGATCTCGCCCGCGAGGTCGGCGAGCTTCGGGTTGCGCTTCATGGCGGTGGCCGTGGTCTCGAGCCGCTGCACCGCGGGCAGCAGCGTGCCGACGAGGACCGCGACGATCGCGATCAACGCGGTCAGCTCGATGAGGGTGAATCCGGCCTGGCGACGAATCCGATTGCGTGCGTTCATGGCGTGCTCCCTGTCGCGTGGGCCCGAGCCGTGCTCGCGCCCGTCGTTCTGCGAGAGGGGCGTTCAATTCGCCTGAACGCCGTTCAGAGGGACGATCGGGTCGGAGCTGCCCATCTTGAACGCAGCGCCACGCGCCCCGGCGCTCTTCGAGATCGGAGACGGCCGCGACGGCTCCGCTTCCCTGCGGCCGCGATCCGGACTAAGGCGTCCGCGCGGCGGGCCGCGCGCCGCGCGAGGAGGCTCACATCTCGTGGTTCACGCCCTGCTCCCAATGCGTACGACGACCCCGCTCACCCGCCGCCACTCGGTCCTCCGACGCCTGCGACGCGCCGCCTACGTGCTGCTCGCGTGCGCCGCGCTGTGCGCGTGCGGCGACGGCGGCGGCACGGCCTCCGGCCCCGGCGGAAACGGAGACCCCGAGCCGCCCACGCCGCCGAGCGGCAATCCCGTCGCGGACGCGTACGCGGCGCTCGTCCGCGCGGACGTCGACGCGCTCCCCGCGGTGATCGCGGCGCTCGACGACGCGGTCGCCCGCGACCCGCAGGACGGCGTGAGCGCGTTCTACGCCGGAACCATGCGGCTCTGGCGCCTCACGCAGCTGCGCGGGGCGCCGCAGCCCGACCTCGTCGAGATGGCGCACGAAGCGCAGGCGATGCTCGAGCATCTCGAGACCGCGCGCGCCCTGCGGCCGCAGAGCGAGCACGCCGCAGCGTTTCTCGGCGTCGCGCAGGTCACGGTCGGGAGCTACGTCGGCGACGAATCGCGCGTCGAGTACGGGCGCGCGGTCCTCGCGGACGCCGTTCCGCTGCATCCGGTGTACGTGAACGGCGTGCGCGCGATCACGCTCGGCGCGCTGCCTCGCTCGCACCCGGCGTTCGCCGACGCCGTCGCGGCGATGGAGGCGACGATCGAGGGCTGCGGGCTCGTCGCGAGCGGCGAGGACGGCCTCGGCTTCGTCCATCCTGAAGGCACGCAGCCGAGCGCGCGGCGCATGTGCAACAACCTGGGGGTGGTCGCGCACGTCTGGGAGGGCATCCTGCTGACCTTCGGCGACATCGCCGTCAAGCAAGGCGACGCTCGGCGGGCGCGCGCGCTCTACGCGAGCGCACGCTCGGCACCGAACTCCGACACCTGGACGCTGCGCGAGCTGCTCGACGAGCGCATCGCGCAGGCCGACGCGCGCGCCGCCCTCTACCTCGACGACGACCCCAGCAACGATCCGAAGACCTGGATGGAGGGCGACAAGATCTGCACGGGCTGCCACGCGAGCGAGCGCTGAGCCGATCGCGCGCGGCGTGCAGCGCAAGCCGCGCCTGCGGGCGTCGGACACGCCGCGACTTGCAGCCGCGGGATGCGGCCGGCTAACCCCGGGCCATGGCAGCCCCATCGGCAGCAGAATGGCGGAGCCGTGCGTCGTCCGCGGAGGACGTCGTGCGGCTCGTGCGCAGCGGCACCAACGTCTTCGTGCACGGCGCCTGCGCGACGCCGACGCCGCTGCTCGCCGCGCTCGCCGAGCGCAGCGACCTCGAAGACGTCCGCCTCTACCACCTCCACACGGCGGGCGACGCGCCGTTCGCGCGGCCCGAGGTCGCGGGACGGCTGCGCTCGGTGTCGCTCTTCACCGGCCCCGCGCTGCGTCAGCCGATCGCCGAGGGACGCGCGGACTTCGTGCCGATATTCCTCTCCGACATCCCGTGGCTCTTCACGTCCGGGCGGATCCCGCTCGACGCGGCGCTCGTGCAGCTCTCGCCGCCCGACGCGCACGGCATGTGCTCGCTCGGCACCTCGGTCGACACCGCCAAGGCCGCGGTCGATGCGGCGCGCGTCGTCCTCGCCGAGATCAACGAGCAGATGCCGCGCACGCTCGGCAGCGGCGTCGTACCCTTCTCGCGGGTCACGGCCTTCGTGCACACCAACCGTCCGCTGCTCGAGCACGTGCCGGAGCCCGAGGGTCCGGTCGAGGCGCGCATCGGCGAGGTGGTCGCGGCGCTGATCGAGGACGGCTCGACGCTGCAGATGGGCATCGGGACGATCCCCGACGCGGTCCTCACCCGGCTGCACGACAAGCACGACCTCGGCGTCCACACCGAGATGTTCTCCGACCGCCTGATCGACCTCATCGAGGGCGGCGTGGTCACGAATCGCCTGAAGAAGGTCTTCCCGCAGCGCACGGTGACGAGCTTCGTCTCGGGAACGAAGCGTCTCTTCGACTTCGTCGACGACAACCCGCAGATCGAGTTCCTCACCTGCGATCTCACCAACGACACCGCGCTGATCCGCAAGAACGACCGCGTGGTGGCGATCAACTCGGCGCTGCAGGTCGACCTCACGGGGCAGGTCTGCGCCGACTCGATCGGGCACCGGATCTACTCCGGCATCGGCGGTCAGATGGACTTCATGCGTGGTGCTGCGCTGTCGCGCGGCGGCAAGCCGATCCTCGCCTTCCCGTCGACGGCGGCGGGCGGCAAGGTGTCGCGCATCGTCGCGGCGCTCGAGCCCGGCGCCGGCGTGGTGACGACGCGCGGCCACGTCCACTGGGTCGCGACCGAGTACGGCGCCGTGAACCTGCACGGCATGACGCTGCGCGAGCGCGGCGAGGCGCTGATCGCGATCGCGCACCCCGACTTCCGCGCCGAGCTGGCGCGCGAGCTCGCGGCGATCCGCTACTTCGAGGTGCGGCTGCCGGCGTGACGGAGCGCGGGCGCGTCGGATGGCGCCGCCTCACCGTCGCGACGTGCGGGAGCTCGCCGCTCGCGAGGCCGATTCAATTTCGTGCTTGAGGGTCTCTCGGAGCCCGCTCGCGACGTGACGCACCGCGCAGCCCCTCCATCGCGTCTGCGAAGTTCTTGCAGCGCCGCACGAGCGGAGTGGGGCAATTATCCACATTGACCACCATGGGCAACGACCACCAAACTACGCGCCTTTGAAAGGGATCACGATCATGCGAACCACCTCTTGTCGTCCTCGCCTGTGTCGCCCAGGCTCGTTCGTCGTCGCCCTCGGCGTGCTCGCGCTCGCGTCGACGGCGCACGCGCAGGCCGTCCTCGAGAACCCCGGCGACGGCACCCCGCAGAGCGGCATCGGCATGTTCTCCGGCTGGGTGTGCGACGCCGAGTCGGTCGTCATCGAGATCGACGGCGGCGCGCACGTCGTCTACCCCGCGTACGGCACGTCGCGCAGCGACACCGAGTCGGTGTGCGGCGACAAGAACAACGGCTTCGGCGCGCTGTTCAACTTCAATCTGCTGGGCGACGGCGAGCACACGGCCGTCGCCAAGGCGAACGGCGTCCCGTTCGCGACGCACACCTTCAAGGTGACGAAGCCGACCGCGGAGCCCTTCGCGACCGGCCTCGAGGCGTCCTACCGGGTGCCGTTTCCGCCGGGCAAGGTCGTGCGGCTCGTCTGGCAGGAGGGCACGCAGAGCTTCAGCATCGCGCCCGACGACGCCCAGACGACGAGCAAGGCGTCGAGCACCGCGTCGCCGTCGGCGACCACGGTCGGCGTCTTCGAGAACCCCGGCCCGGGCTCCTTCGTGAGCGGCGTGGTCGTGTTCTCGGGCTGGCTCTGTGACGCGAAGAGCGTCGAGATCGTGATCGACGGCGACAAGCACATCTTCCCGGCCTACGGCACGTCGCGCCGCGACACCGAGGGCATCTGCGGCGACGCCAACAACGGCTTCGGCGTCCTGTTCAACGCGAACCTGCTCGGCGACGGCGAGCACACCGCGGTGCTCCTCGTCGACGGCGAGCCGTTCGACACCCGGACCTTCACCGTCACGGTGCCGGCCGGCGAGTTCATCTCCGACCTCACGGCGTCGTTCCGTCTGCCCGGCTTCCCCGATGCGACGAGCGACGTGATCGTCGACTGGCAGACGGGTCTGCAGAACTTCGTGATCTCCGCGAAGCAGCCGACCGCCGGCCCGACGCCGACGGTCACGCCGAGCGGCACGCCCGTGCCCACCGCGACGCCTGGTCCGAGCGGCTCCCCGAGCCCGACGGGAACGCCCGGTCCGAGCGGCACGCCGGGTCCGACGGGCACGCCGGGTCCGACCGCCACGCCCGGCCCGACGCCGCCCCCGGGCGCCTCGCCGACCCCGACGCCGGACGGGCCGTTCTGCGGCAACGGCGTGGTCGACGAGGAGCTCGGCGAGGAGTGCGATGGCGAGGCCGGCATCTCTCCCGACGACATCACCTGCTACGACCTCTACGGCGCGTCCGATCTCGACTGCACGGGCGAGGTGAAGTGCACGAGCGACTGCAAGTACGACGGCAGCGCGTGCGACTGCCCGTGCTTCGAGGACTTCGACTGCTGGATCCCGTTCGACCACGAGATCGATTGCTCGCCGACGTACTGCCCCGTGGCGTGCAGCGGCATCGACCCGGAGGACGCCGCCGACTGCGAGTGCTTCGTCGACTACGGGATCTGCCTGAACGGCAGCTGCGTCACCACGCCGGTCGATCCCGCGCTGATGAACACGATCTGCTTCGGCTACGAGGACGGCGACACGGACTTCCCGCGCTGCGACTACTGCGAGTTCTTCTTCGACGAGTAGTCTTCTCCGCTCGCACCGCGTCGTGAACGGTGCGAGCACGAACGACGACGGCCGCGTGAGCCTCGGCGCTCACGCGGCCGTCGTCGTTTCCGGGGCCGCGAGCCGCCGAGGAGCTCGCGGCGTGTCCGCGCGGAGCGCGGCGTAGGTCACAGCGCGGGGATCTGCTCCAGGACGTTGTTCCCGCTGCCGACCACCGACATCGAGCCGCGGACGTTCTGCTTGCCGCCGGTGAACTCGATCCGGCAGTGCCCGCTCTGGAAGGCGGGTTCGACGGTGCTGACGAAGCACACGGAGCCGGGGCTGAGGTTCGTGCAGATCGACACCGGGTTCACTGGGCCGACGAAGGGGACGATCCGCACGGTCACCGACTTGATCGGCTTGCTGCCGACGTTCACCGCCTCACAGGCGAACCCGACGGTGTTCGTTCCGCGGAACATCACCGGCGTTGCCAGCATGCCCGCCGCGGCCGGGGTCGCGAGCGCGACGACGAGGGTTGCTGCCAGGAATGCTCTTCCGATCACTGGGACTCTCCTTTCCGCGGCGTGGCATTCTCCCGCCGCCCGTTTCGAGTCGTCCAGCAGACCGGCGTCGTCAATAGGGATTTTTACGCGCGGCGGCGGGGCGGCGCACCAACGCCCCGCCGCCGCGCGTGGCCCGACGCGCTACTGCGCCTCGACGATCGGCAGCCGCAGCTCGAGGTTCGAGACCTCGATCGAGAACGTGCCGTTCGACGGCCGGGCGTACGGCGCGTCGCGACCGAGCAGCTCGAGCCGCGGCACGTGGCCCTCGGCGAAGTGCCAGCCGTTCGCGTGCAGCTGGAAGGTCTGGCGGCCGTTCGGCGCGGCGGGGTCGATGCGGTACAGCGCGCGCGCGATCAGCGTCTTCGTGTTCGACGCGGGATCCACGTCGACGAGACGCGCGGCGATGTACGCGTACTCGCCGGTCACGGTCAGATCCGCGGTCACGGTCGGCGAGCCGAGCAGCGTGAACCCTTCGCCGGTGACCGTCGGCAGGTCGTAGGTCGCGACGCCCTCGCCCTCCGGCTCGCCGGGTGCGGTCGTGCACGCGAGCCCGCCCTCGACCGGATCGAAGGCCTGCGCCACCGCGGGGTTGCCGCCGGTCGAGAGGATCGTCTGCGGCTCCGCCGAGCGGTACTCGACCACGCCCGGGTGGAGCGCCTCCCAGGTGTCGGCGACGTACGGTCCGCCGCTCGGCTCGCTGGGCGGACAGGTCTGCGTGAGCGCCGTCACGCCGAGCGTCGGCTGCGGTCCCGTCCCCTTCACATAGTGCTCGAAGAACTCGTAGATCCGCTCGCGCAGCAGGAGCACGTCGGAAGCCTTGCTGTTCGAGCGCGGGTGGCCGACGTCGAACAAAAGAAGCGCGATCGGATACGACGGGTAGAGCGAGCGCGCGAGGTTCGCGTAGCGCAGGGCCTCGTCCGCCGGGAAGATGTCGTCGGTGAAGCCGTTCGCGATCAGCACCGGCGCCGGCTCGACCTGCTCCGCGCCGTAGGCGCCCGCGAGCAGGTAGTACGGCGAGCGGAAGCGCGTGAAGTGCTCGGTGATCCGCGCGTCCTCGACCGGGTCGTACGGCTCGCCGGCCGACACGTACGCGAACCAGTTCACGACGTCGGCGTCCGGATCGCTGCCGGGCGCGGCGTAGTAGCCGAAGAGCGCGCCGACGCCGAACAGGCCCGTGTTGATCGACTGCTTCTGCACGCCCGGCGGCACCACGTCGGCGTCGATCGGCGTGATCGCGTCCGTGCGCGTGCGTCCGTTCGGGCGCAGCGAGTAGCCGAGATCGCTCCAGCCGGCGAACGGCGCGGCGGCAGCGAGCGACAGCGGCGTCCCGCCGGGCGACGTCCACGGCGCGAACGAGCCGTCGGGATTCATGATGCGGTTCTTCAGCGTCGCGAGCGCGAGCGACACGCCGGCCCCGTACGACTCGCCGGTCGCGCCGATCCGCTCCGGATCGACGATGCCCTCGTCGACCAGCAGCCCGACCGCGTGCTGAACGTCGCGCACCTCGTAGCGGTAGTCGTCGAGCCGGATGTAGCCCTTCGCGCAGGCGTCGGGGTTCACCGCGCGCGAGTCGGGGGTGCCGCACGAGTTGCCCCAGCCGCGCGCCGCGAACTGCAGGACCGCGTAGCCGTCCTGCGCCCACTGCGTCGCGGTCGGACCGCCGTACTGCCCGTCGTTGGGTCCGCTCGGCGGGGCGCCCCAGCCGTGGTTCTGCACGACCAGCGGGTAGCCGCCGTCCGGCCCCGACACGGGCACGGGCGGCAGCGTCACCCACACCGCGAGCGGCACGCCGTCGAAGCTCCGGAAGCGCAGGTCGGCGCCGCCTGGGCCGTTGTTCATGTCGCCCTGGCAGACGCGCACGCCGTCGGCCTCGGTGACGCACGGGATCGCCTGCCCGCTGATCGTCTGCCCTTCGAGCACCGCGGTGATGATCTGGTTCGAGGACGAGTCGCTGTCGCTGCAGGCGCTCACGAGCGCGAGCAGGGTCGGCAGCAGGAGGATCTTCAGAACGGCTCTGAGCTTCGTCTGGTGCACGGCGAGAACCTTTCGACGTTGGTGGATCGTTCGTGACGGCGCGCGACCTTGGCCCACTTCGCGCGGGCGTTCAAGAACGAACGTGACGGAGAGCGGCACGAGCCGAGACGGAGGGTCGCCGCGGCGCATTTCCGCCGTTGCGTTCAAGCGCGTCCGCCGGGCGCGCTGCAAGATGCCGGCATGGACGCCAACGCATCGCAGGCAACGCAACGCGCGGACGGGCGCACCGGCGGCACGCTCGACCCCGCGCACGCCCTCGCCGCCACCGCCCGGGTGAACGCCCCGATCTTCCTCGGCGAGCTCGCGAGCGACGTGCCGCTGCTCGTGGGCGCGCTCGCCGTCGACCGGACCCGTCCGCGCACCTGGGAGCGCCACGATCACGGCGACGAGCTGCTGCTCGTCCTGTCGGGGCGCGTCACCATGACGCTGCGCGCCCCGGATGGCGCGGTGGAGCGGCTCGAAGCGAAGGCCGGCGACGTGCTGCTGATCCCGCAAGGCAGCGCGCACCGCGGTGAGCTCTGCTCGGACACGGCTTCGGTTCTATTCTTGACACCGCGCAGCGGCACGCGCGAGTGGGCGGACGGGCAGACGCCTCCGCCGCCGTCCGTCGCCGACGTCCCGACTTCGACGGACCGCCGCGATCGCGCCGACGACGTGGATCTCGACGACGCCGCGCGCGCGCCGTTCGTCGCGCTGCTGCGCTACAAGCTCTGGGCGGACGAGCATCTCCTCGCAGCGCTGCTCGCGCGCCCCGAGCTCGAAGCGGAGCCCCACGCCGTGCTGATCCGCGAGGTGATCGGGCACTACCATGCCGTCGACCGGATCTTTCAGGCGCATCTCCTTGGCACGGAGCACGGCTTCACGAGCCCGCGCCTGCCGGAGACCGCGACGTTCGCCGAGCTGAGCAAGGAGGTGGCGCGCGTCGACCGCTGGTTCGTCGACTACGCGCTCGGCGTGGACCGCGCGGCGCTCGCCGAGCGTCTCTCGGTCCGCTTCACCGACGGCGCCACGAGGGTGCTGACCCGCGCCGACGTGCTGCTGTACGTCGTGCAGCACGGCACGTACCACCGCGGCAACGTCGGCGTGCTGATGCGCATGCTCGGGCTCGAGCCGGCGCCGGATCGGTTCATCGACTACCTCGACGAGCGCGAGCCGCGCGGCTGAGCGAGCGCCGGTGCTACGTTGCGGGCGCTCGGCGTAGCGGCGCGTAGCGTCACACGCGCGCGGGCGCGCCGCCGAAGTGCAGCGACGCGAAGGCGCGCTGCGGCGCCATGCCGAACTGCGCGTGGAAGACGCGGCTGAAGTGCGCGCCGTCCGCGAAGCCGGCGTCGACCGCGGCGGCGGTGAGCGAGGCGCCCTGCCGGATGCGCTCGACCGCACGCCGCAGGCGCCGCCAGCGCAGGTACGCGCGCGGCGTGAGCCCGGTCTCGCGCAGGAACACCTCGCGCAGGCGACGCTCGGACAAGCCCGAGCGCCGCGCGAGACTCGTCAAGCATATCTCGTGCGACGGCGTGGTCGCGCCGGCGTCGAGCAGCGCGCACATGCGGCGCACGGCGGGGTGGCGTGGCGCGCTGGGGCGCGGGGTGCTGTTTGGTCCGAGCGCGTGCGACAAGCGTCGCGCGAGCTCCTCGGCGGCGTCCGGCGAGAGCCGATCCACGGGCGCACCGTCCTCGGTGAGCGACGACGACGCGGCCCCCGCCTGCCCATCCTGTGCCTGCGCGACCGGCAGCGGCGCGACCGCACGCCAGCGCGGATCCTCGCCGTCGATCCACAGCACCGCCGCGCGCGCCGCGTCGCCGTGCTCGTGCACCTCGTCCGGCCGGATCACCGCGAACGTCACCTGCCGCGGCGGCTCCTCGCGCGTCCGCAGCGCGATGCCGTCCGGCACCCACATGATCTGTCCGGCGTGGTGCGCGTGCGGCTCGGAGCGCAGCAGCGGCCCTACGTAGAGGAAGTGCTCCTCCAGCGTGTAGAGCGTCCCCGACAGGCCGGGCGGCATGCCGGCCAGCGTAGCGTCGCTGCGGCGTCAATGGGACCGCGCCGAGGCCACGAAGTCTTTCACCGACACCGCACCGTCGTCGAAGCGCAGCTCCTCGACGAAGTAGAGCTTCTTCGTCTCGTCGCGGCGCGTGAGCACGACCTCGCTCAGATCGTCCGTGTTCGAGGCCAGCGCGTAGTCGGCGCGCGCGCCGGGGAGCACGACCGCGTCGTTCCCCTCGTCGCCCCACACCTCGTCGTTGCCGAGGCCGGGCAGGAGGACGTCGTTGCCGGCCGCTCCATGGATCACGTCGTCCCACGCGCCGCCGCCGTCGCCCGCGAGGACGTCGTCCGACAGGCCGCCCCAGATCGGCATGCCCTCGACCTGCGCTGCGAGCGATCCCGCCGAAGACCAGCCGATCTGATGGTAGGTGTTGTCCGCGCTGTCGCGGAAGATCAGGTAGTGGTAGCTGCCGTCCGCGCCCTTCGCGGGCCGGAGGATCAGATCCTCGTCGAGCTGGCGGATCGACTTCTTCCACCCGGGCGGCAACACGGCGGCATCGAACGCCGCACCGACCTCGTCCTGATCGAGCTCGCCCGAGGCGTGCATGATGTACTCGTTGCCCCACTCGTCAACGACAAAGTACAGGTCGAGCGGTACGGCGCCCGGCGTGTCCGGCGGGACGCCGTCCTCGTTGGCCCAGAACTTCATGTACTGGCCCTTGAAGTTGGCGGTCACCTTGACCACGCCCGCGAGCGGCGTCGTCACCAGGTTGCCGGCGTAGTACGCGTTCACCGCAGGAAGCCCCGTGTAGTCGGAGCGTCGGTAGGGCCACATCGCGCTCTTCGCCGACGACATCGCGGCCCAGGTGTAGCCGTCGCTCGTCGTCACGTAGCGCGTGACCCCGTCCGGCTCGCCCGGCGAGGCGATGAACGACGACTGGTTGAACTGCAGGTTGCGGGTCGTGTTCTTCAGGTACGGCTGCGGCGGCTCGTAGTCCGGCCACACGTCGTCGGGCACCTCGGTGTCGCCCGGCGCGTTGGGATCGTCGGCGCTCTTGTAGGTCGCGAGCGGCTCCTCGGGCGCGGTCATCACCGTGCTCGCGTCGACGATCTCGTGCGCCTCCTCGAGCAGGTTCCACTGGATGTCGTCGTCCGACGACGAGTCCGCGTTGCTGCACGCGGCCACGAGCGCGAGCAGCAGCAGCCAGCGCATCGGCGAGCCGGCGCACGGCCGCCTCACGTCGAGCGTCGTGTCGTTCGAAGTCGTCATGCGTCCTCCGCACAAGTCGCCTCGGCGGCGCCGAGCCGGGGCCTGAGCTGCCACTACCGACCTCATCGGCAGCCTGACTGACTTTCGGCAGTCAAAATGCCACTTTTTCGCGGCGCGCGACTTCGATCGTTCCCGACCGTCCGCTTCACGCCTTGCCTTCGAGGAACGCCCCGGCAAGGCGCATCGCGGCTGCGCGGAGGCTCGAACGCCCCATGTCGGAAGCGTAGGATCTCGCGATGACGATCCGCCCCGAGAGCCCGCGCGACGTGGCGGCGATCCGCCGCGTGAACGAGCTCGCCTTCGGACGGCGCGCCGAGGCCGACATCGTGGACCGCCTACGCGAGCGCGCGCGTCCGATCGTCTCGCAAGTCGCGGAGGACGGCGGGGAGATCGCCGGGCACATCCTGATCTCGCCGGTGACGCTCGCGTCGCGGCCGGACCTGCTGCTGATGGGCCTCGCGCCGCTGGCCGTGATGCCGGAGCGCCAGCGGCAGGGAATCGGCAGCGCGCTCGTCACCGCCGGGCTCGAGGAATGCCGCAGCCTCGGCGCCGCCGCGGTCGTCGTGCTCGGGCACGCGGCGTACTATCCGCGCTTCGGCTTCCGGCCCGCGTCGCTCTTCGGTCTACGCTCCGAGTACGACGTCGCGGACGACGTCTTCATGGCGCTCGAGCTTCGCGACGGCACGCTCGCCGGAGTCTCCGGTACCGTGCGCTACCACCCCGCGCTCGACGCGGACGCCGGCGGGTCTCGCCAGCAAAGCTGAGCGCCGGACGTCGGGCCGCGTCACCCGTGCGCAGCGGGCGGAGCCGGCTCCTCGACCGGCGCGTAGCGCTCGAGCGTGAAGAAGCTCGGCGTCGGCACCTGCGCGACGCCCAGATCCAGATAGCTCCACCCGAGCAGCAGATCCGCGCTTCCTTCGTTCAGCGCGACGATCGGATCGCGCAGCAGGCGTACCGGGTCAAACGAAGCATTTCCGCCGAGGCCGTAGTCGAGCAGCAGGCCGCGGTCCGCGCCGTGCGGCATGCGGTAGCCGCGCGGCTCGACGACGCGGAAGTGCCCGAAGCTGAACGGACGGCCGTTCTTGACGAGCGGCTCGATCGGGCCGCGCAGGCCGGTCTGGCGGATGCGCACGTTCCAGCCGCGCACGAAGGGCGCGCCCGGGTCGCGATGGAACGCCTTGACGAACGTCTTCCACGCGAGGCGGTCGACGAATTCGGGCAGGCCGAGGCTCGTGCCTCGGTACTGCCAGCCGGCGAGCGCGTCGGGCTCGACGCGGTGGCCGCGCGCGAGCAGCTCGCGCAGCGTGCGCCGGTCGGCGCCGAGCAATTCTTCGGCGGTCATTGCGACGCCGCGGCCGGCGACGGGAGGCGGCACGGCGCGAACGTCAAGCGCCCTTCGCGCCACGCGCGCCACGCCTCGCGCGGCGTTGCGGGCTGCATCGCGCACCAGCGGAGGTGGGCGAGGAACGAGATGTCGGGGTCGTTGGCCTCATCGGGCGGCAGCGTGATCCCTTCCTGCAGCGCGCGCTCGACCACCTCGAGCAGCGTCTCGTGGTAGCGCTCGTAGACGCAGAGGTTCCTGAGCCGGCGGTGGCGACGCGTGTGCTGCTCGACGACCGCACGCGCGCGGTCGCGCAGCTCCTCGAGCGCGCCGGGGTACGCGGTCAGGATCTGCATGTCGTAGACGAACTGCAGGCCGTCGTGGTGCGTGCCGAGCAGGTGCGTCATGAGCCGCTCGGGGTCGCTCAGCAGACCCGAGAGGTCCCACGGCACCACCGAGCCCTCCCACAATAGAAAAGGAAAGCGGAGCCAGCGCCGCTCGAGGAGCCGGGCCCAGGGATCGTCGCGCACCGGGAACTCGGTCGTCGTGCCGATCGTCTCGGAGCGAAAGACGATCCGGTGCCACATGCGCAGCACGCCGAGCTCGATCTGGAACAGATTCGGCACCGGGTCGACGATGCCGCTCGCACGGATCGCGTCGAGCGCGCGGGCGATGCGGCTCGGGCGGATCAGCACCAGGTAAGCGTGCCAGGGAAAGCGCTGCGCCGTGCTCGCGGTTGCGGACTCGTGCATCCTCGCTCGCGTCGTCCCTACCAAAGGGGTGCGCTCGGGCAAGGCAGCGCGCATGCGCTGCGCACGGCGCCGTCCCGCGTTCGGCTGGCAGAAAAGATCAATCGCTTGTCGGATCCGATCATCGACGGACCACCGTCTGTAACGCTATAAAGTTGCAGCCGTTTTTTGGCCCGCATCGTCCCACATCGTGATCCTTCCGGCGAGGCGGCCTTTTCTGCACGCGAGGGAATAGCGAGGGATCTTCGCCCGTATGTCCGACCAGCAGATCACAACGGCGACGATCCTCTTCACCGATCTGGTCGGATCGACCGCGGTGCGCACGCAGATCGGTGAGGCGGCCGCCGAGGAACTCCGCCGCACGCACGATCGTCTGCTCACCGACGCCGTCGCCGCCCACCACGGAACCGTGGTGAAGAACACCGGCGACGGCATCATGGCGACCTTCTCCGGCGCCGCGGACGCCGTGAGCGCGGCGGTCGCCATGCAGCAGGCCGTCGATGCACACAGCCGGCGGAGCTCGGGGCCATCGCTCTCGGTGCGCATCGGCATCAGCCTGGGCGACGTCACCTGGGAGGGGAACGACTGCTTCGGCGTGCCGGTGATCGAGGCGGCACGCCTGTGCGCCACCGCCGAGGGCGGCCAGATCCTGGTCGCCGAGCTGGTGCGGCTCACCGCGCGCGGCCGCGGCGGTCACACCTTCACGCCGATCGGTCCCGTGGTGCTGAAGGGGCTACCCGA
The DNA here is from genome assembly GCA_036563615.1 of Candidatus Binatia bacterium. Classification (NCBI taxonomy): domain Bacteria; phylum Candidatus Binatota; class Binatia (SeqCode); species Binatia bacterium. The sequence continues at coordinate 346,499 of DATCMB010000023.1, read as the reverse complement.
GCCGGTCGTCGCCTGCGCCGTCGCCTGGGAGCGACAAGCCGAATGCGGGCATCCCGCTGCCGCCGCGGGTCGCGTCGCGACCGGCGTTCTCGATGTTCGGCCGCAGCAAGGAGCTCGAGGCCCTGAAGAGCGCCTGGGCGAAAGCGAGAGACGGTCAGCGCCAGATCGTGCTGCTCGCGGGCGAACCCGGGATCGGCAAGACGCGCCTCGCGATCGAGACCGCACGCGCCGCCCACGCCGAGGGCGGCACGGTGCTCTTCGGCACGTGCGACGAGGACGTCGGGATGCCGTACCGGCCGTTCGTCGAGGCGCTGCGCCACTACGTCGCGCACGCCTCGGAGGAGACGCTCGCGACGCACGTCGCGAGCCACGGCGGAGAGCTCACGCGCATCGTCCCCGAGCTCGCGCGGCGCGTGCCGAACCTTCCCGCGCCGCAGAAGGCCGAGGCGGAGACCGAGCGCTACCTGCTCTTCGAAGCGGTGACGGGCCTGCTCTCGGCGGCGTCGCAGGAGAGCCCGATCGTGCTCATCCTCGACGACCTGCACTGGGCCGGGATGCCCGAGCTACTGCTCCTCAAGCACATGATTCGCGCCGCGCTGCCGATGCGGCTCCTCGTGATCGGCACCTACCGCGACACGGACCTCATGCGCACGCATCCGCTGACGGCGGTGCTCGCGGACCTGCGGCGTGAGAACGAGGTCCGGAGACTGTCGCTCCAGGGGCTCGACGACATGGCGGTGGAAACGCTCGTTCGCGCGGTGGCCCGCCACGACCTCGACGAGTCCTGGATCTCGCTCGCGCACGCCATCCGACGCGAGACGGAGGGCAACCCGTTCTTCATCGGCGAGGTCATTCGCCATCTCAGCGAGAGCGGCGCGTTCTTCCAGGAAGGCGAGCGCTGGAAGTACCGCGGCACGATCGAAGCGCTCGGCATCCCCGAAGGCGTGCGCGAGGTGATCGGGCGGCGTCTGAGCCGTCTCTCCGAAACCACGAATCGGATCCTGAGCCTCGGCGCGGTGATCGGCCGGCAGTTCGACGTCGCGCTGCTGTCGAGAGTCGCCGAGACCAGCGAGGACGCGGTGCTCGACGCGCTCGACGAGGCGACGGCGGCGGCGCTCGTACGCGAGGTGACGGGCGGCCAGTTCGTCTTCCGCCACGCGCTGATCCGCACGACGCTCTACGAGGAGCTGAGCGCGACGCGGCGTGCGCGACTGCATCGTCGGGTCGCCGAAGCACTCGAAGATCTGGTGCAAGGAGCGCCCGACGCACGCGTCGAGGAGCTCGCGTACCACTGGCTCGCCGCGACGGAAGCGGTCGACGCGGCAAAGGCAGTGGCGTACGCGCGTCAAGCAGCCGAGCGCGCGCTCGCGGGTCTCGCGTTCGAGGAGGCGGCCGAATACTACGAGCGCGCCCTCGGGGTCTGGACGCCACGGGATCGCGCAGGCGAAGCGCTGCGCTGCGATCTGCTGATCGGTCTCGGCGATGCGCAGCGTCGCGCCGGGAACCCGCAGTATCGCGCGACGGTGCAGCAGGCGGTCGACGCAGCACGCGCGCTCGGCGACGGCGAGCGGCTCGCGCGCGCGGTGCTGACCACGGCGCGCCCCGGCGGCTTCAACGCCAGCAGCGACGTCATCGACCGCGAGCTGATCGCGCTCTACGAGGAGGCCGCCGCAGCCCTCGGCGACGGCGACAGCCTGTTGCGGGCGCGTGTCCTCGGGCAGCTCGCCGTCGAGCTGCTCCACACCCACGAGCAGGAGCGCAGAAACTCGCTGACGCGCGAGGCGGTCGCGATCGCGCGCCGGATCGGAGACCGCCTCGGGCTGGCGCAGGTGCTGGTCCTGCGCATCGTCGCGATCAGCAACCCGTTCACGCTCGCCGAGCGCTTGACGCTCCTCGAAGAGCTGACGTCGCTGGCAGAAGAGCTGGGAAATCGCGAGCTCGCGTGTAGCGCGGCGTACCACCGCACCGTGGCGCTGCTCGAAGCGGGCGACATCGCCGGAGCGGAGGCTTCACTCGCAGAGCTCGAGCGCCTCGCGACGGAGCTCCGCCAGCCCTTCTTCGGCTGGGTCGCCCGCCTGGGCGCCGCGATGCTCGCGGGCTTGCGAGGAGACCCTGACACGGAACGGCTGGCCATCGCGGCCTTCGAGTTCGGGGTTGCCGGCGGGCAGCCCGAAGCCGCCACCGCCCTGGGGGGGCAGCTCTTCATCTGCGGCTGAACCAGGGCCGGCTCGGCGAGTTCATCGACGGGCTGCGTGACCAGGTCGAGAGAGCCCCGGACGTGAAAACCTGGCGCGTCGCCCTGGCGCGGGCGCTCACGGAGACCGATCGGCTCGACGAAGCGCGCGAGCAGCTCGCGATCCTCGGCAGCGACGGGTTCGAACAACCGGTCAACTGGCTTTGGTCGGCCTACATGGTGGCCCTGAGCCACGCCGTCGCGGATCTGAACGACCGTACGACCTCGGCGATTCTCTACGAGCGGCTCCGCCCGGTCGCGGGACAGGTGTGCCAGCAGGCCGGCGTGCTGATCTCCGGGGGCTCGTTCGGGACGTACTGCGGCAAGCTCGCCGCCTGTCTCGGCCGCTGGGAGGAAGCGGACGCCCACTTCGCCGCGTCCGTGGCGATGAACGAGCGGATCGGCGCCCGCCCGCACGTCGTGCGCGCTCGCCGCTCCTGGGCGCAGATGCTGGTCGAGCGCGATGCCCCCGGCGACCGCGAGCGCGCCGCCGAGCTGATCGCCACCGGACGCGCCGAGGCCGAGCAGCTCGGCATGGCGCGCGAGCTCGAGCTCTTGGAGCGGCTCACCACGAGGCTGGCGAGCACGACGGCCACGTGAACGAGCGCCCTGCGGTGCCGGCGCCGGCATCGGCGTCGGTGCAGGAAGGGCGCTCGGGTCTCCTTTGGCTTGACACCCTACGTACCGACGCGCGGCCCGTCGCTCTCGGAATCCGAGCAGCCGACACTGGCGTCAGACGCGTGGTCGCATACCCTGGACGGACGCCATGAGTTCCGTCGTCCCACCCCTCACCCACGAGCTCTTCGACCTCCGCGAAACCCACAACCCGCACCGCTGGGTCCTGCCCGTCGAGACGCGGATCTGCGTCGGACCGCCGGAGAACAAGTTCCTGTTCGGCGGCGTCGGGCTCGCCGCCTCGATCGCGGCGATGGAGCGCACGACGGGACGCCCCGCGATCTGGGCGACCGCGCAGTACCTCGCCTACGCGAAGCCCGGCGAGTACCTCGACGTCGACGTGATCGTGCCCAAGCAGGGCAAGCACGTGACGCAAGCGCGCGTCGTCGGGCACGTCGGCGACCGCGAGATCCTGACCGTCAACGCGGCGCTCGGCGCGCGTCCGCAGAACGTTTCCGCGCAGTGGGCGCAGATGCCGGACGTGCCGCCGCCCGACGAGTGCGAGCCGATGCCGCACTTCGACGCCCAGACGCGCGACCTGCACCACCAGTTCGACATGCGCGTCGCGAAGGGGCGCTACGGAAACAAGCGCAAAGGCGAGCTGAGCAAGGACGGCCACGCGGTGCTGTGGGGACGCCCGCGAGAGCGCCGTCCGGTGACCTCGGGCCTGCTCGCGATCATCGCCGACTACGTGCCGTCCGCGACCGGCCACGCGCTCGGCCGCCTCGCCGGCGCGAACAGCCTCGACAACACGATCCGCATCCGCGAGCTGCGCGAGACCGAGTGGATGTGCTGCGACATCCGCATCCACGGCGTCCACGCGGGCTTCGTGCACGGCCGCATGCACATCTTCGCCGAGGACGGCACGCTGATGGCGACCGCGAGCCAGTCCGGCATCCTGCGCCTGTGGGACGAGGACGCCTGAGGCGTCCTCGTCCCCACGGATGACAAGCAGAGAGATCCGGACCGCCTAGCGCACGCCGATTCTTGCTGGCGGGACACCGCCCAGCGCCTTCACGAGGTACGGGAAGACGTCGTCGGAGGCGTTGCGACCGACGAAGAAGTCCATGTGCGCGTAGCCGGGGAAGACCTTGCGCGCGTACGTGCCGTTCGGGTTCACGTGGCGAAGCCACTCGAGCGTGATGAGCGAGCTCTCGGGCGTGAAGATCTGGTTCAGCTCGCCGGCGATGAACGTGATCGGGACGTTCGCCAGGTTGCGATGGTTCGGCAGGTAGACGTCGCGACCGTGGCGATCGACGGCGCGACGTCGCTTCATGATCTCGACGATCTGCTCGAGCGGTGCGGCGTAAGCGGCGCCGAACCACTCGAGGAGGGCGTTGTGCGTGGCGGCGTTGAGCTGGGCGTGCGCCCACGACGGTCCGAAGACCGCGAAGACCCGGCGGCAGAGCGGGTTCAGGCACTCCTCGCCGGGCGGCACGGGCACGCCCCAGAGGAACGCGTCGATCGTTCTCGACTCGGTCGTCGTGCTCGAGCGGAGATCGATCTGCTCGACGCCGAAGGTGTCGCGCAGCACGCCGAGGACGTCGAGATCGATCTTGACGCCGTTCAGCCAGTTGGAGACCGGGTGCAGCGTCGTCTGCGAGCAGACGGCGCGCGCGATCTTGCTGCACAGGCCGCCCGATTGCCCGGCCTCCGGCCGCAGCAGCGCCATGAGGAAGCTGAGCGAGCCCACGCAGTGCGCGATGACGTTCACCTGCGGCCGACCGGCGATGGCGCACACGTACTCCACGGCGGCCGGCCAATCGTACTGCGCCAGATCGTCGACGGTGAACGGTGATGGCGTGGGAAGCGCCGGGCTGCCGCGATAGTCGAGCAGCCAGACGTCGTAGCCCGCGGCGTGCAGGTACTCGACGAGATTGGTGTCCACCGTGTCGGCGGCGAACGACGACGCCGCCACCATGAAGCCCGGCGCGAGGACCACCGGGAGCAGCTTGCCGCTCGCGTTGCTCGGAGCTTCGTAGCGCGTGAGCTGGATCTCGCCGCCGTCGGCGGTGGTGAGCGGATGTTGCTCCGGCGCGAGCGTCGACGGACGCAGCGCGCGCCGCGGGCGCACGGCGTCGTCCTGCGCGGGGAAGTTCTCGAGGTCGGCGAGGAGGCCGCCGTAGGCGCGCATCACGACCTCGCCGAAGAGACCGGCGAGCTCGGCGAGGAAGTACGCGTTCACCAGCCCGACGATCCTGTCCCAGCTCGCGTCCCAGACCCCTAGGCATTTGAGTAGGCTCTGGAGGCGACCGATGACGCTGTCGGCGTTCTGGGTCGCCGTCATCGTCGTGGCCTGCGCAGCGAGATCCTGCAGCGAGAGACGCAGAATGCCGTGCCGGGTCGGCTTGCCGGCCTGCGTGACGGTCACGAACAGCGTGGTCAGATCCGTCCACGGCGTCGACCCCGAGCGGCGCCGGAGGATCTTGTAGCCGTCAAGCATCGTGCCGCCCATGCCGGCCTTGGCCGCAAACTCGAGGTGATAGGTCATCACCCAGGTCTCGACCCGATGAGGATCGGCTTGCAGCAGCTCGAGGTAGCTCCTCTCCGGGCGCACCTCGAGGGGCTCGGGGCTCACGTCCGGGCACGTCACGGTGCCGGTGATCTGCCATCGGTAGGCCTGCCGCTCCGCGTCCGACATCGGCGACCGCGGCTGGGTCGCGCGGGTGTGCAGGTCGTTCGTGGAGATCGTGAGCTCGGCGACCATGTACGCGCTCGCGCCCGCGGCCTGGCCGTAGCGGCTGGCGATCTCGAACGGATCCGAGATCGCGTCGATGTTCTCGATCTGCGGCGGACGGTCCTTTGGCGCGTGCGACGGGTCCGTCGGCTGGTGCGGACGATCCTTCGGCTCGTGCGGAAGTGGCACCGCCGAGACCCACCCGCTCATCCGTTCCGTGAACGAGAACGACGGGCTGAAGCCCGCCGGCAGGCGCTCCACGAGGCGCAGGACCTGCCCGGCGACGGCTTCCTGGAGACGCGACTTCTCGCTCTCCGGCGAGCTCGGAGAGGACAAGCAACGCAGGAGCGCAACTGCCGTCGTCGCCAGCGGCATGAGGAAACGTGCTTCGAGATCGTCCATGATCTCGGTCGTCTTCTGCTTGACGAGCTCCTCCTTGGCCTGGGCGTCGATCACGGCGCCATCGCCTGGCAAGGCTGCGAGAGCGGCGCTCACGGCCGTCTCCGCCTCGGCGGCGACCCACGGCCGCAGGAGCGTCATGAGGTAATCCTTGAGCTTTTCCTGAGCATCGTCGAGCGCGAGCGTAGGGGTCATCGGCCGCGTTTCCGAAGCTGCGACCGGCGCGACGCTCGCCGCCGGTGGCGCCGCGACGCTCGACGTCTGCTGGAGCTGCTGCAGCACGAACTCCGCCGTGCGCTCGGCGAGCGCGGTGATCGTCAGCAGCGGATTGACGCCGAGCGCCGTCGGGATGATCGAGCCGTCGCACACGAAGAGCGACGGGTAGACCTCGGTGCCCGCGCCGGTGAACACGCGCCCCTGGTGATTGACGACACCCTCCGCGCCGTTCTCCGCCATCGGACAGCCACCGAGCGGGTGCACGGTGATCAGCTGGCGACCGAGCGCGTCGCTCCACAGCGGATCGGGCAGGAAGTTGCCGCGCAGCACCTCGTTGACCTTGCGCAGCGTACGGTCGTCGCGCCGGAAGACGCGCTCCTTGCCCGCGCCCGGCCAGCGCACGCGCACGCGGTCGTTCTCGAGCACGAGCCGGCCGCTCGCGTCGTCGCGGCTCATGACGAGGTAGCTCAGCGTGCGGCTGAGCGGTCCGCGGTACGCCTGCTCTCCGATGCCGGCGGGATTCTCGCGGATGGCGGTGGCGATCGCTTGCGCGTCCTGCAGGCGGAGGCGTCCGTCGCCGTAGCGAAAGAAGTCGCCGGCGAGCGCGTCACCGAAGAATCCGAGCGCCGGCGCGACCTCGGCGAACGCGCCCGGGATCACGCCTTCCTCGATGATGCAGCCCGCATCCTCGGCCGCGGGCGGCTCGTTCGTGCGCGCGTCGAGCTTCTTGCGCGCGTCGATGAGACCCGCGATGCACGGGCCCGGTCGCAGCCACGCCTCGCGCGCGGGCTCCGTCGTCGTGCCCGGCGTCAGACGGCTGCCGGCGCCGACCGCGTACACCGGCTGGCGGTGGTCGCCTGCCGCCGCCAGCAGTCCTCCATCGTTCGCCGGCCAGTCGAGATCGTAGCCCCACGCCAGCGCGTCGCCGTTGGTGGAGAAGCGCGCGCCGAGCTGGTCGGAGACGGCGAGCCCCTTCGCCTTCGAGCGCAGGAGGATCTCGGTCGAGCCGAGCGTGCCGGCGCCGAGGACGACGCTGGATGCGCGCACGGTCAGAGGGCGCGCGGTCGAGCCGGCGCAATCGAGAAGCTCGACCTGCCAGGTCCCGTCGACGAGCGCGACCGACTCGACGCAGGCCATGGTGAAGATCTCCGCCCCGTGCTTCTTCGCGCCGGGGAGGTAGTTCATGAGGGTCGTGTTCTTCGCGCCGTAGTTGCATCCCGTGACGCAGTCGCCGCACAGCACGCAGGCCTCCTGCGGGACGCCGAAGGCGTTCGGCTTCTTCTCGAAGCTCACGTTGATCGGCGGGCACGAGAACGGCAGGCCGAGCGCCTTGGCCGCGGTCTCCATCGCCGCGACCTTCGGCAGCTTCGGGTAGCCGTTTCCCGCGGGCGAGCGGTCGCCGTTGGGCTGCGGATAGGGATTCGACCCGAGGCACTGCTCGGCTTTGCGGAAGAACTCGTCGAGACGAGGATCCGCCGCGATCTCCTTCGGCCAGGGCGGCTGGGTGAAGACGGCCGGATCGGGCCGCAGCGCCACGTTCGCGTTGATGAGCGAGGTTCCGCCGAGGCCGCAGCCGACGAGCACGCTGACGTCGTCGCCGATCCGCAGGTCGAAGAGCCTGGCGGAGTTCTTTTCCGGATAGTCGAGCGTGTCGGTCCTGATCTGCGTCTCGCTCCAGACGTCGGTGAGCGTGCTCGGATAGCTCGGTTGGGCGTCGTCCCCCCACGCCTTCGGCAGGATCTCGCGGCCGCGCTCGAGGACGCAGACGCGCTTGCCGGCGCACGCGGCGCGATAGGCGACGACCGCGGCGCCGTAGCCGGAGCCGACGACGACCAGGTCGTAGCTGGCGCCGTCGGCGAGCGCCGACGCCTGCCGCGACAGCGGGAAAGGAGCCGGTGGCGTCTTCTCCGTCGTCATCGCACACCTCCGATCACGCCCGCCCTCGGCAGGTCGAAGCGCTCGATGAGCGCGCGCTGCCGGGCGACGAACGCCTGGCTCACGGCGGCGACGAAGTCGCGAAACGCTTGCGCCGTCGTCGGGGCGGCGAGCGCGTGCTCCACGGCGGCGCGGAGCGGGTTGCCCGCCGGATCGGCGCCGCTCGTCGGCACGTACACGCCGCGCTTGCCGTCGCCGTCGACCGTGCCGTCGAGCGGCTGGTGGAAGAGCCGCACCGCGACGACGTTCAGGTCGTCGTCGACGAGCACGATCGACGCGCCCTCGCGCGACGACATCGTCGGCTCGTCCAGCACCCAGCCGCCGGTGTTGAAGACCCGCACCGGACGGGCGTAGCGCTCGAGCGCGATCGCGTCCTGGAACGGCTTGTGGGTGTGCCCGAAGACGAACGCCACGTCGTCGATCGTCGCCCCGGGCATCCGCTCGAGAGCGGCGTCGATCTGATTTCGGAGCGGGACGTCGAGATACCAGCGCAGGCCTTCGACCGTGTCGTCGGTGAGGGGCTTCGCGTAGCTGTTGCGCTCGAGGTCGCCCATGCGCTCGACGGTGGCGTCGAGAACCGCGTGCAGGATGCGCTCGGCCCACGTGCGGACGAGCGGCTCGCCGCCCATCGGCAGGTGCGGCAGCAGACGGGTGGTGAGACGCTTCGCGAGCTCGCTCGTCAGCTCCGCGTTGGCGGCCGCGTCCTGGAGCTGCTCGTAGAGCCGCTGCATCTCCTTGCCGAGCGCGCCGGTGTCGCCGAACGTCGACCAGACGAAGTCGATCCACGGCGCGTTCTCGGCTTCGAGGTCCTCGATCGTGCGCACGCCCGGCCCGCCGAGCCGCAGGAAGCGGCGGACCTGGGACATCAGGCGGTACATCGATTCCACGAAGTGGCCGTGCGAGAAGACGATGCAGCGACCCGAGCCGTTGGACAATCCAAAATTCGGGTACGCGACGTAGACGTCGCCCTCGTCGTTCTTCGTCACCTGCCGCAGCAGCGTGGTCAGGAGCCGCGACTTGGGATACGCGTCCCCGTCCGCAGCCGGCTCCGCGAACAGCCGCGTCACGGGCTTCATCGTTTCGAGCTTCCCGTGGCGAAGCTTCTTCACGTAGTGCTCCTCGAGCGCCCACTGCCAGATCATGTGGTCGTGGTTGCCGGGGATGACCCGCAGGTCGGGCGCGAGCGGCGTCGGCGGCACGAGCAGCGCCTCGACGAAGCGCTGGAAGCCCTTGGCGACGTCGTCGAGCGGGCTCAGCCCGAGGTCGAGGAGGTCGCCGTGGACGAGCAGCTGCGGCGGCGACGTGGCGCTCGTCGGCAGACCCGCGATGAGCTGCCGGAGCGCCGCCGCGAAGGTGGTGAGGACGGGGCCCGGCGCCTCGAGGTCGCGCTCGGTCGGGGTGAGGATGCTGTAGTCGGCGCCGAGGTGCAGGTCGGAGAGGCAGACGTAGCGCAGGTTGGCCATCGCGCGTCCCCCTTGCAGCGTGTCAGTGTGGCGCGGCGTTCATGGTGCTCGCATGCGTCGTCTGGGCGAGGATCTGCCCGGCGGTGCGCAGATCGTCGAAGTCGAAGCCTTCGCGGAACCAGCCGTAGACCGGCTCGAGCACCGCACGCGCTTCGGACGCGCGGCTCTGCGCGAGCCGCAATCGAGCGAGCGCCGTCGCGGCGCGCAGCTCGAAGAGCTTCGCCCCCTGCTCGCGCGCGACGACGAGCGCCTGCTGGAAGCGGGTCTCCGCCGCGTCGTGCTCGCCGCGCGCGAAGAGCACCTCGCCGATGATGCGATGCAGGTCGGCGTCGAAATGCCGCTGACCGCGCGCGGCCGCGTCCTGCAGCCCGCGCTCGGCCGCGGTGATCGCGTCGTCGTCGAGTCCGACCTCGAGACAGGCCTCGGCGACGAGCCACTGGACCGGCGGCGGTGCGACGCCGCGTCGGCTCGCCTTGCCGATCAGCCCGACGCAGGCCTGGAGCTCGCCGTACGCGTCACGCTCGCCGGTGGCGAGACGGGCTGCTGCGTCCCACGTGCGAGCGAGGATCGACCACGACGGGAAGCCCTCCGCGTCTGCGATGGCGATCGTCTCGGCGGCGCAGGCGCGTTGTGCGCGGCGATCGCGGAGCTTCGTGTACGCGCAGCAGGCGTAGAACACCGCGTGCGCCAGGCTGAACGGGCTGCCGAGCCGGCGCGCCAGAGCGATGGCTTCCTCCGCCTTCGCGGCGCCGCGGTCGAGGAAGCCGAGCGCCAGCAGGTTGAGGCTGGTCACCGCCAGAGCGGCCGTGCGCGGGTCTCCCGCCATGGCGACCATCGGGTGGTGCCGACCCATCTGGTAGAGCGCGAGGATGCGCTCGTTGCGCTGCAGGGAAGACGCGAATCGCCCCTGGTAGTACTGGATGACCCCGAGCGCGCGGTCGGCGAGCAGCTGGAGATCGGTTTCGCCGGTTTCGCGCGCGAGCTCGTCGAGCCGGGTCGCGAGCGCGTCGGCCTCGGCGAGACATCCGGCGTTGTGCTGGAACACGGAGAGCCCCCCGAGCGCGAAGCCGATGCCGCGCAGATCGTCCACCTGCTCGTAGAGAGCGCGCGCCCGCTCGAAGGCTCGTTCGACCTCGGGATGCGCGAACCCCGCGCTGGCGATCAGCGAGGCGCCGAGGCTCACGTGCAACGCCGCCTCGCGGCGCAAATCGCCCGCGCCCTCCTCTTCGCGCTTGCGGAGCAGCGCGATGGCCTGGCGGAAGTGGCGGATCGCCTCCTGGTGCGCCGACGCCGACTGCGCCGCGTCGCCCGCCTCCTGGTACGCCGCCGCCGCTTCGTCGAGGCGTCCCGCCGCTTCGGCATGGCGCGCGAGCACCTCGGCTTCGGCCTGTCGCCCGGCCGCGCGCTCGGCGAGCAGCACGTCGGCGACGCGCCCGTGCAGACGCTGGCGCGTGCGCCGCAAGAGCGAGCCGTATGCCACCTCCTGCACGAGCGCGTGCTTGAAGGTGTAGGTCGCGTCCGACGCATCGCCGCGCACGAACACGAGCTCGGCGTCGACGAGCTCCGCGAGCCCGCGGCGCAGCTCGACCTCGTCGATGTCGCCGATGGCCTCGAGGAGTCGATACGAAAATTCGCGTCCGAGAACGCAGGCGGTCTGCGCCACGCGCTTCCCCGACGGCAGTCGGTCGAGCCGCGCCATCAGCGAGTCCTGAAGGGTCGCCGGAATGTGTCCTTCGGCCTCGGCGTGGTCCGCTTCGGCGACCGCCTGGACGAGCTCCTCGGCGAAGAGCGGCACGCCATCGGCGCGCTCGACCACCGCGTCGACGAGGCGCGCGTCGAGATCGCGCGGCATCGCGTCGCGCACGAGCGTGAGCGTCTGCTCCTTCGTGAGACGTCCGAGCGTCACGGTGGTGAACGTCGCACGCGCCGGCCAGGACGGCGTGAACTCCGGCCGCGCCGTGCACAAGAGCAGCAGGCGCGTCGTCTCGCTCTGCGCGATCAGCCTTCCGAGCAGCTCCAGCGACGAGGGATCGCACCACTGCAGATCCTCGACGAGCAGCAGGATCGGCTGCATCTCGCTCATGCGCCGGTTCCACGCGGCGAGCGTGTCGAGCGTTCGCTGGCGCTTGACGTCGGAAGCGAGCGGCAACCGGCGGTAGCCGGCGCTCTCCGGCAGCTCGAGCCATTCGGCGAGCAGCGCGGGCTCGTCGCCGGTGAAGCCGGCCCGCTCCAGACCGAGGCGCAGCTTCTCGAGCTTGTCGGCGGGCTCGTCGGTCGGCAGGAAGCCCAGCGCCTGCGCCGCGAGCTCGATCACCGGCCAGAACGCCGTGCCAGCGGTGAACGGGCTGCAGTGGCATTCGATCCAGGTGTGCGGCTCGCCGCCGAGCTCGTCGCGGAGCTGCGCGCAGAGCCGCGACTTGCCGATCCCCGCTTCGCCGACGAGGAAGATCGTCCGCCCCGTGCCCGCGACGACGTCTTCCCAGGCGCGCGTCAAGCGAGCGAGCTCGCGCTCGCGCCCGACGAAACGCGTCCGCCGTCGTTCGAACGCGAGCCGGCTGCGCACGCCGCCGCTCGGCTGGACGACGCGATAGAGCGTGACCGGATACGGCACGCCGCGCAGCTCGTGCGGACCGCGGTCCTCGACGATGAACAGGCCCGCCACCAGACGCTGCACCGCGCTCGACACGAATACCGAGTTCGGCGTCGCCGCCGCTTGCACCCTGGCGGCCACGTTCGGCGTCTCGCCGAAGACGTCGGGCCCGTCGCCGGCGTCGGTGACGACGGTGAGGCCGGCGTGGATCCCGACCCGCACGGACAACGCCTCCAACGTGCCCGTCGCACGCATCTCGTCGAGCATCGCCAGGCCGGCGCGCACCGCACGCTCGGCGTCGTCACCGTGGGCCCGCGGATAGCCGAAGAGCGCGAGCACACCGTCGCCCATGTACCTGACGACGTGCCCTCCGAAGCGCCCGATCACGCTCGCCATGGCCTCGAGGTACTGCGCGACGAGGTCGCTCCACTCCTCGGGGTCGAGCCGCGTGCTCAGCTCGGTCGAGCCGACGAGGTCGGCGAAGAGCACCGTCACGTGGCGGCGCTCGCCGTCGGAGCGTGCCGTCGGCTCCGGGCGGGTGGCGAGTGCGGCGCCGCACTCGCCGCAGAAGCTCGCTGCGGCGGCCACGTGCCCGCCGCAGCGCGGACACCGTCGCGTCAGCGCCGCACCGCAGCCGCCACAGAACTTACTGCTTGACGGGTTCTCGCGTCGACACGCGCTGCAGTGGGGCATCAGGGCTCGCTCGGTCCGAGGGCGCGACACCGCAGGGTCGCGCCGGTGGTGCGTCGGCGCAGCTCGTCACACCGGTTTCCCACGCCAAGAAGTACTTTGTTCATTACGCCCCTGTCGAACGTGTTAGTCTCGCGACTACGAGCTGGTCAAGCAGTGCGTAGCGACCGGCGGCCCGCTGCCGCAAAGCTCTTCGATTGATTGTTTCCGACAAAAGATTGATTTTCGACGACAGGCGCCGTCGGCGAGCGTTTTCCCACAACAAAAAACTTGCTGACGCGCTCCGCATGGCGCTACTGCGCCTCTCGCAGGGCACACGGACGCCGAGCGCCGTCGTTCGCCACGACCGCGCGCGCGCCCGGTCGATCGCAGGAGGCATCGATGATCATGCGCTGGAGAAAGCTCTACACCCTGGCCTTCGCCTCGAGCCTCGCGCTTGCGGCGATCTTCGGCGGCGCGCTCGCGAGGACGGCCAGCGCCGACATCGGGGACACGGATCCCCTGTTCCAGTGCACCGAGGGCAGCTCCGCGGATCTCGGCGACGTCAAGCTTTCGCCGGGGCTCACCACCAAGAACGGGAAGGTCACCCTCTCGAGCCAGCTCGCCAGCCTGGGCGCCTGCGCCGCCGACGAGGACGACCTCGACGAGATCGCGACCAGCTCGAAGTTTGGCGTGAAGAAGACCGCTGCGGGGGGCCGCCTTCCGGTCACCGGAGCCACGGCGAAGCTCAAGCTCACGTTCTACGGCGACTGCCTCGGCATCGGCCTGCCCAACGACCCGTCCGCGACGGGTGAGTACCCGCGGATCTACGGCACGGTGGACGTGCAGTGGATGAGCGGTGCGACCAAGATCACCGGGCTCAAGAGCACGATCTTCGGGACGCTCGAGCTGGATGGCCTCACCGCAACCCTCTCGGGGATCGTCACCAAGGGCGCCGGCGTCGGCGGCACGGCGACCCTCACCGCGCAGCTCGAGCTGAAGGCCGACGGCAGCGACGACGCGAACCGCAACGGACTCCCCGATTTCCTCGATTGCGCGATCGTCGCCGACGACACGGCCAAGTCGAAGGCGCTCGACCTGCTGGGGCCGCTCTTGCTCGAAATCACCCTCTGACTTCGATCTGAGCTCGGCGATTGGCAGCGTCGCCGGGCTCAAGCGACGCCGGGCGGTGCGATCCGGTGCGGCGCGCCGTCCGGCGTCGTTTTTTCTGACGGACAGGCCAGCTGCTGTGTCCGCGTCGCGAATTTTGTACACCTCGGACGGGAGTGCCGATCGGATGAGCTGCCCGTCCTGCGGTCGCGACACCGGAAGCGGAAAGTTCTGCCAGTGGTGCGGTGCCGCCCTCGCCCGCTTCTGCGGGCAGTGTCGCGCCGCGGTGGCGCCCGGTGCGCGGTTCTGCTCGGAGTGCGGCGCGCGCGTCGCGGACGGCCGCGCCGCGTCGCCGTCGAGCGGTGCCGACGGCGACGGCGAGCGCCGCCAGCTCACGGTCCTGTTCTGCGATCTCGTCGGCTCGACGGAGATCGCCGGGCGCCTCGATCCCGAAGAATGGCAGGAGGTGGTGCGCGCCTACCAGGAGGCGACGCGGGCCGTGATCGAGCAGCACGAGGGCCACGTCGCGCAGTACCTCGGGGACGGCGTCGTCGTGTACTTCGGCTACCCGCAAGCGCACGAGGACGACGCCGAGCGCGCGGTTCGCGCGGGGCTCGGGATCGTCGACGCGCTCGACGAGCTCAACGGACGGCTCGGCGCCGATCGCCGGCTGGCGGTGCGCGTCGGCATCCACACCGGGCCCGTCGTCGTGGGACGGGTCGGCGACGCGACCCGGCGCGAGACGCTCGCGCTCGGCGACACGACCAACGTCGCCGCGCGGCTTCAGGACGCGGCCGCGCCCGGCACCGTGGTCATGAGCGCGACCACGCAGCGTCTCGTTCCGGGCCGCTTCGTCGTCGAGGAGCTCGGCCCGCAGACCTTGAAGGGCGTCGCGCTTCCGGTGCGGGCCTTCCGGGTTCTCGAAGCGACGGGAGCGCGAGGCCGCCTCGCGACCTCCGCGGGTCTCGTGCCGTTCATCGGTCGGGAGCTCGAGCTCGCCATCCTGAACGATCGCTGGCGTCGCGCGTGCGAGAGCGGCGGGCAGGCGGTCGTGCTCCTCGGCGAGCCCGGCATCGGGAAGTCGCGCCTCGTCGCCGAGTTCCGCCGCCGCCTCGACGGCACGCCGCACCTGTGGCTCGATTGCGCGGCCGCGCAGTTCACGAAGGGGACGGCCTTCCGGCCGATCATCGACCTCGCGACGCGCGCGCTCGGCTTCTCACCCAACGACACGCCGGAGGAGCAGCTCGACAAGCTGCAGACGGCGCTCGCCGCGGCCGCCGTCCGCGACCGCGACGCGCTGCCGCTGATCGCCGGGCTGCTTTCGATCCCCATCCTCCCGGAGGGGTTCGAGGCGATGCGCATGAGCCCGTCGCGGCAACACCACCGCACGATCGAGGTGCTGTGCCAGTGGCTCCTCGGCGTCGCGCAGCGCACGCCGGTCGTGATCTGCTTCGAGGACCTGCACTGGGCCGATCCCTCCTCGCTCGACGTCCTGGGACAGCTCGTCTTCCAGTGTCCGACGGCGAAGCTGCTGCTGGTCGCGACCGCGCGTCCCGAGTTCACGTTGCCGTGGCCGCCGCGCTCGCACGTCACGCCGGTGACCGTTCCGCCGCTCGACGACCCCGAGGTCCGCGCGCTGCTGAAGGGCGTCACGACGCTGCCGCTGCCGCAGCCGCTTCTCGACCGCATCGTCGCCAGCACCGACGGCGTCCCGCTCTTCGCCGAAGAGGTCGGGCGCATGGTCCTCGAATCCGGGATGCTCGTCGAGAGCGACGGTCGCTGGGACCTCGGCCAGCCGCTCGACACGCTCGACATCCCGATGACGCTGCGCGACTCGCTGATGGCGCGGCTCGATCGGCTCGACTCCGCCAAGCGCGTCGCCCAGCTCGCCTCCGTGCTGGGGCGCACGTTCACCTTCCGGCTGCTCGCCACGGTGGCGGAGATCGACGACGCGGCGCTCGCGAGCGAGCTCGCGCGTCTGGTCGACGCCGATCTGCTGTTCCAGCGCGGCGAGCCTCCGGAGGCGACCTACACGTTCAAGCACGCCCTGATTCAGGAAGCGGCGTACGGCTCGCTGCTCATCCGACGTCGCCGCGAGCTGCACTCGCGGGTCGCGCGCGTCCTCACGCACGAGCTGCAGGACGACAAGGACGCGCTGCCCGAGATCATCGCCCGTCACCACGAGGCGGCGGGAGAGATCGAGCTCGCGGTCGCGGCCTACCGCGTCGCGGCCGACGTGGCGGCGAAGCACTCGGGCTTCAAGGAAAGCCTCGACCAGGTGCAGCACGCGATCGACCTGCTCGGCAAGCTCCGCGACAGCGAGCAGCGCCGCAGCCAGGAGCTCGATCTGCAGATGACGCTCGGCGCGGCGATCATCACGCTGTACGGCTACGCCGATCCGCGCGTCGAGACCGTGTACGAGCGCGCGCGCGTGCTCGCGGAGGTGCTCGGCGACGAGCGCCGTCTCGCGGAAGCGCTCGTCGGGGTGGCGATCTTCTTCCTCAACGAAGGCCGGATCGCCCGGGGCGGCGAGCTCTCGCGCCGCGCGCTCGAGCTCGCCGAGTCGCTCGACGACGACGAGCTGCGCATCCTGGCGCTCGTCCACCTCGCGATCGCGCAGATCTTCACCGGCGACTTCGCGGCGTGCTTCGAGAGCTCCGAACGCGCCTGGCGGCTCTACGATTCCGACCGCCACCACGCCGCCGCGTACCGGATCGGCACCGACATGGGCGTGGTCGCGGCGTGCTTCGGCGCGTGCGCCCTCTGGCACCTCGGCCGCCCGAACGCGTCGCTCGAGCGCGTGCGCGAGGCGATGGCGCTCGCGGAGCGCCACGGCCGCCCGTTCGACCGCGCCTACGCGCTCTACTTCCTCGGCCTGGTCCACTGGGGACGCGGCCAGTACGACAAGATGACGGAGTACGGGCTCGCCCTGATGGCGATCGGCGAGGAGCAAGGATTCGATCTGTGGGTGGCGCTCGGACGCGCGCAATCGCTCGCCGGCCGCATCCTGCAGAGCCGCGACGCGTCGCTGATTCCCGAGCTGCTCAGCGCAGCGGCGACCGCCGGGTCGAACGGCCGGCGCGGCAACATGCCGCAGGCCGCGTCGATGATCGCGCACGCCATCCTGTGCGCGGGCGGCCACGAGCAGGCTGCGGCGCTGCTCGCCGTCGCGCGCGACGTCGCCGACAAGACCGGCCAGCAGTACTGGTCCAGCGAGATCGAGCGCCTCGAGGCCGAGGTGCTGCGCGCGAGCGGCGGGCCGCCGGCCACGATCGAGGCGAAGTTCCGCAAGGCGCTGGCGCTCGCCGAGCAGCAGGGCTCGGTCGGAACGGCGCTGCGCGCGGCGACGTCGCTGGCGGGCTTCCTGCGCAGCCGCGGCGAGGACGCGACGGAGGCGCTCGCCGTGCTCCGCGACCTGCGATCACGGATCGACGGCGGCGAGGACACGCTCGACGTGCAGCAGGCCGATGCGCTTCTCGCTCAGTCGGCGGCGAATCCGAGCATCGGATAATTCGTCTTGATGACGGCGAGCGCCGCGTCGAGCTGCGCCTGCAGAAACTGCGGATCGCCCTGGTAGCGGTTCGTGCCGCCGAACATGACCGTGTGGTACGTCTCGTCGTCCTCGAAGTACGACATGAAGAACGAGGACTCGAGCACCGTCGGCACGAAGCTCTGCGCGGGCACCGGACACGGGCTCGGCAGGCCGAAGGAGAGCTGCCAGAGCGGCGTGAGCGCGCAGTTGAACGTCAGCTGCGCCGCACCCGGAGCGCTCGACTGGAACGCGCTCACGACCTCGACCTTGCCGATCCTCACCTCGTGCCAGACCTTGGTGCCGATCTTGATCGGCTTCGCGGCGGTCAGCACCGCCTTTATGTCGATGCCGTCGTACGGGGTGATCGCGTCCCGGGGGACGCCGTACATCCAGTTCGAGAAGTAGTTCCAGTCCGACTTTCCGAGGCGGACGACGTCCTCGAACGCGACCTTCGCGCGCACGCCGGCGGCGCTCTCGTAGCCGAAGGGGCGGTTCCAGGCCGGCTTCGGCGCGTCGATCTGGTAGTAGCCGAAGAAGACGTTGAACCAGATGGACGTCGGGTCGCCGTAGACGCCGACGGGGAGCTCGTCCTTCTCGCGCTCTGCGTCGCCGTCCGCGCGCGCGGCGTCGGCTTGCCGACGGTCGTCTTGCTGACGGTCGGCCCCGACGCACGCCACGACGTTGAAGACGAAGTCGGGATAGGCCCGGAAGAAGGTCTGGCGCACCATCCGGCCGACGGGCGTGAGGTGTCGCTCGAGCTCGTCGACGTGCAGGCGCATCACGCACGGGATGGGCTCGGTGAACTTGGAGTCGCCATACTTGACGCTCTTCACCACGGGCGGATGGGCGATCGGGCTGCCGGCGACCTCGCCGGGTGTGGGATCGAAGAGCAGGCTCCAGCCGTCGAGGTCGAAGGTGCGATCGCCCACCCGGACGTGCCCGCGGCCGGTCAGAGCGCCGATCGCGCCGTCCCAGCCGAAGGCGACGTCGACGTCGAGGATGCCGGGAAGCGCGAACCGCAGCGGAAGCGACGGCGTGTCGGCGCCGAGGCGGAGCGTGTGGAGCTGGGTGCCGCGGTGCACGAGCGCGAGGTCGAGCGTGCCGCAGCGGTCGACGGCGGTGATGTCGATGCCAAGATCGCCGGCGAGCGTGACGGGGCCGAGATGTGCTGGCATGTGCGCGCGTATAGCCAGCATGGCGGGCGCAAGAAAAGCGCTTTAGCGAAAATTTCGTTGCGACGATTTCGCGCGTGCGCAGTTCGCGTGGTCGCGTTGTTGGGCGCGCCTCCGTTCCTGGGGTTCGGTGCCGGCGGGCGCGGTGCGGCGGGCCGGGTCCGGCGCCGCGCCCACCGGCACAGAGGCGTCAAGGGCGCCGACACGCACTCCGGTGCGACCGGCCTCCCGGGCCGCGCGTAATGCGCGCGCGTACCGGGCGCGCGACCGGTGCTCAAGAACGAAGGTCACAGACCCGATGATCGGTGCGTGTCGTGCTTCGAAGCTCGTTCGCCGCGGCGCGCGACGATCGTCGCCGTCTTCCTCCCGCTCCTGATTGCCGTCCTCGCCGGCTGCTCCGACCGGTCGGCGCCGGAGCCGTCCGGGCCGCTCGCCCCCGAAGCGGGCTTCGTCGAGATCGAGCCCGTTTCCTTCTCGCTGCGCGCGGACGGCGCGGAGCTCGATCTGGTGTCGGACCCGACGCGCATCTTCTACTCGTTCCATCCCGCGGAAGGGGGCGCACTCGAGCGGCCGCTGTTCGTCTTCTTCAACGGCGGTCCCGGCTGCCCGACGAGCGACGCGCTGCTCTCGGTCAACACCGCGCCGATCACGCTCGACCCGGCGTACAACGGCGGGCGCACGATCGGGCGCAGCTCGGTGTCGTGGGCGCGGCTCGGCCACCTGCTCTACGTCGACGCGCGGATGACCGGCTTCTCCTACGGGCTGCTGCCCGATCCGGCGGACGACGAAGCGCGCAGCGCCGCCTTCGACGTACAGAACTTCAACCCCTACCTCGACGCGGCGGACGTGCTGCGCGTGGTGCTGCGCTTCCTCGCCGCGCACCCCGAGCTGCGCTCGACGCCGGTCGTGCTGGTCGGGGAGAGCTACGGCGGCGTCCGGGCGACGCTCATGCTGCACATGGTGCTCCACCCCGAGCGCTACGCCGGGGGCGGAGCGATCTACCGTGACGACGCGCTGGTCGCGGAGATCCACGAGCACCTCGCCGCTGCGTTCCCCGACGAGCAGGGACGCCCGGCGGGCGAGGTCGCGGCGCGGCAGTTCGACCGGCAGGTGCTGATCCAGCCGCTCCTCTCCGGCCATGCCCAGGATCGCGCGAGCGCTGCGCTCTTCCTCGAGCCCGGCTCCGTGATCCACCGGATCGCCGACGAGATCGGCGTCCCGTGGACGCCGTGCGATCCGACCGACACCAAGTGCGAGCCCTACACGGACGCGCTCGACTTCGTCGAACGCGTGGCGCAGCGCGACGTCTACGCCTACACGGAGCCGACCGGTTTCCTGGTCGAGCTCTTCGACCGCTACGGGCAGACGATCCTCGACCCGCGGTTCCTCGAGGCTCTGCTCGAAACCGACATTCACGCGATCGGGGGGCTCGGCGCGTCGGCGCGCAAGCTCGCGTTCCGCCTCCCCGGCGAGCAGCGCGATTCGGAGGACTTCGCCGTCCCGCTCTCCGTGCAGGCGCCCGGCGCGACGCTGTCCGCGATGGCGCGCGCGCTCGCACGCCTGCCGCTCGCGGCGGACGCGTCGTCAAGCAAATACGCGCACGCCTCGTCGGACGTCCCGGCGGCCACCGTCGCGCAGCAGGAAGCGGGCCCCGACGAGCGCAGCCTCGCCTCCGCGCTCGGCACGCTCCGGCCGTGGGATCGCTACTTCATGAGCTGCCAGCCGGAGATCACCTCCGCGTTCTACGACAACCGGGCGGTCGAGGCGGGTCTGCCGATCGAGCCGGTCGACGATCACTTCGGCGCGATCTTCCTCGAGAACCTCGCCTCCGTCGAGACCTTCATCACCGCAGCCGAGCTCGACCTGGTGATCTATGCGGCGGCGCTCCCGCAGGCGCTCGCGAGCCACGCGACGCTCGTCGAGTCGGTCGAGTCCGTGCCCTGGCCGGGCGACGAGCCGCGTCCCCAGGCGCTCGAGATCCGCTTCCGCCCCGGCGCGCTCGGCCCCGACCCGGAGGTCCGGACGGTGCGCTTCCCGCGCTACGCGCGCAGCGGCCACGGCGTCGAGGTGTTCGAGCCCGCGGAGCTGCTCGCCGACGTCGAGCGCTGGCTCGCCGCGGTCGGCGACGGACGCTGAGCGAGCGGCGCCAGCCGCCTGAGGCGTTCGCGTGCGGCAGCACGGCAACGCCGTGTTGCGACACGCGGCTGGCGGCCGCCTCGCTTCTCGGATCACCAGCCCATCTCCTTCGCAAGACCCGGAAGCTTGCGCTTGACCGCGCGCTGCACGTCGCGCGGCATGGGACGCTGCGCGCGGAAGATCCACTCGAGGCGCACGCGGACGTCGGGCGACGGATCGTCGAGGTGCTCGGTGATCCGCAGCAGCACGGTTTCGGAGAGCGGCAGGCGACGTGACAGCGCATGCGCCGCCCAGAGGCGTAGCTCGGGATCGTCGGAGACGAGCGCGGCCTCGAAGCGCTCGCTCACCTCGTCGCCCGGCAGCGCGAGGCACGACACCAAGCGAATCCCCTCCGGCTCGCGGAACAGCCCCGCCGGAACGTCCTCGAGCGTGAACTCGTCGCCGACGCTCTCGTGCTTCGGCACCTCGCACATCACGTCGACGACCTCGTTCGTGAGCGGGCGGCGCAGGAGCTCGCGCACGCTCTCGATCACGAGCGCGCGGAACTCCGGCTGCGGCAGCCAGCCCATGTGCACGGCGAAGTGGCCGAGCTCGAGCTTGAGCGCGGAGACGTCGAGCTGGTGCACGAGCGCGACCACGCTGTCGCGCGCGGCCTGGTCCGCCTTGATCTCCTCGAACACGCGCCGCTCGTCGCGCGACATCTCCTCCTCGGGATGGCGGTCGATGAACACCTGGATGCTCGGGACGAACGACAGCACGTCCGGACGCGCGACGAGGTCGCGAACGATCTCGAGCCGGCGCACGACCGGCTGCCGCTCGTCGTAGAGCGCGCAGATCAGGTCGCGATCCGCGGCCGCGGGCTCGTCGCGCGAGAGGCCCGTGGTCTCGACGAGGCTCGTTCCGGCGAACGCCGCCGCGAGGGCGCGGTTCGGCGGACCTCCGCGCGAGATCTGCTCGAGGTGGCGGCGGTAGTCGCCGACCCTGCGGAAGTACTTGTCGAGCATCGGCGCCGTGTATCGCCCGAGCGGCGCGACCGAGGAGAAGCCGTAGATGCGCGGCACGTCCATGAAGACGCGTCGCAACGCCTCGCGGAACGTCGGTCCGAGCGGGCCGTAGCGCATCGCGACCACGCGCTCGGCCGTTGCCCGGTCGAAGCCGTGGTCGAGCAGCACCTGGAGGTACGCCTCGGGCGAGCGCATGTCCTCGTCCTTGGTCGCGAGGGTGTTGCAGGCGAGCAGGAAGACCTCGCGCGGCGCGTGGAAGAGGCCGTCGCAGCGCGCCTGGCAGGACGCCTCCTCCAGCGCCTGCAGGCTCAGCGACCGTCCGCAGCTTCCGAAGAACCGCCCCGCGAACTCGCCCGAGAAGACCACCACCTCGCAGCGCAGGTCCTGCCGGCAGGCGCCCTGCAGCCAGCCGTACTCGTCGCTCGCGTCCGACGGCGCCACGCCGAGCGGCGGCGGGCTCAGGTCGATGAACTCGAAGTCCGTCGGCGGCAGGTTTCTCTCGAACGCGGCGAGCTCGTCCGGGCTGTGAAAGCCGAAGCCGCACACCTGCAGACGCTCCGCGCGGGCGTCGGGGGCGACGGCGTCGAGCACGAGGAGCAGGCCGATCAGGACACGCCAGGTCACGTGGGTTACTTGACATCGCTGCCGCGCTAGCGCTACCGCGGTGCGGCGCTGACCGGCACCGCGCGCGGTGCGGTGGCGACGACGCACGGATGCAGTGGAGGGCACGGAGCCGGTCGGGGTGTGGGCGCTTGCTGGCGCTGCTGGTCGTGCTCCCGGCGCTCCTCGGAGCGCGCTCCGCATCGACGCAGGTCGCGCTCTACGACGCCGAGGCGCGGCTTGCCGGACGCTTTGCCGCACGCGGTGTCCTCTACCCGCCACGCGCGGTGACGCTCGTCGCGCTGAAGGACGAGGGCCGGCTCGAGCTCTGGGCCGCGAACGACCAGAACAGCGGCTGGCGCTTCGTGCGCTCCTACCTCGTGCAGGCGACGAGTGGTCGGCTCGGGCCCAAGCTGCGCCAGGGCGATCGTCAGGTGCCGGAGGGCATCTACCGCGTGACCGCGCTCAACCCGCGCAGCGCCTACCACCTGTCGCTGCGCCTCGACTACCCGAACGCCTTCGACCAGGCGCGGGCGAGCGAGGAAGGCCGCACGCGGCTCGGCGGCGACATCATGATCCACGGCGACCGCGTGTCGGTCGGCTGCCTGCCCATCGGGAACGAGGCGATCGAGGAGCTGTTCGCGCTCGCGGAGCGGATCGGCATCGAGAACCTGTTGGTCGTGATCAGCCCGATGGACCTGCGCCGAGTCGATGCGAGCGTCGCGCTGAAGCGCGTCGGGCGAAGGCCGCCTTGGCTCGCCGAGCTCTATGCCGACATCGCGCGCGCTCTCGCGCCGTTCGCGCTCGCCGACGTCGATACGGCAGAGCCCACGCAGGTCAAGCTAAAGCTCGCCAAGGAGCCGAAGTGCCGCGCCTACGACGCCGCCGACTGCGAGGCCAAGTGCCGCGCCGGCGATCTCGCGAGCTGCACGCGGGCGGGCGTGCTGTACGGCGAAGGACGCGGCGTCGAGCGCGACGTGACGAAGGCCTGGACGCTGCTCGGCGACGCGTGCCGTCGCGGCGAAGCGCTCGGCTGCAGCGCGCTCGGCGAGCTGCTGCTCGCGGACGACGGCTTCCGTCTCGATACGTCGCGAGCGGCGAAGCTCGCGCGCGCCGCGTGCGACGCCGGCGACGGCCACGGCTGCGCGCGCCTCGCCCAGCTCTGCACCGACCGTCTGATCTACCCCGAGCAGCCCGACGCCTGCAGCGAGAAGCAGGTCGACCGCCTGCGGCGACGGGCCGTGAGCCAGCTGTCGTCGAGCTGCCGCGGCTGGGCCGCCTACGACTGCTTCCGGCTCGCGCAGATCTACGGCACGGCCGACCTCGACAACGCGCTGCGTTTCGCGCGCGGCTCGTGCGACGCGGGCGACCCCGGCGGCTGCGAGCTGCTCGCCGAGCTGCACGAGCGACGCGGTGAGGTGCAGCAGGCGGCGACGTTCTACGAGCGCGCGTGCAGCTCGGGGTACGGAGCGGCGTGCGCGCGCCGGCGGACGCCGACCGTGAGCGTGCGCTCGGCGGAGAGCGCGCCGCGGTCGTAGCGGCGGACGCGGCGGGCTCAATCCCCGAACAGCACCGCGCACACCGCGTCGGCGTGCGCTTCGATGACCTCGTCCGCAAACGGGTCGACGCCCGACAGCCGGCGGCACTCGGGAGCGAGGACGAACATCGTCGTCCCTGCGCCGGTCAGCAGGTAGTACAGGTGGACGGGCGCCACCTTGGGCAGCGCTCCTGTGCTTGACAGCTGCTCGAACAGCGCGACGGTGGCGTCGTAGAGCGGTCGCACGTGGTTCTCGACCAGGTAGTCGAGCCGCTCGCCGTCGGCCTTGCACTCCTGCGTGATCAGGCGGTGAAGCTGCGGGTTGCGCGCCGAGAAGACGACGAACTCCCGGACGAGCAGCCTGGCGGTCGTGACGGCGTCGACGCCGCGGAGCCCTTCCGTCCGCTGCGCCAGCGTCGCGCGTAGCCGCTCGAACAGCGCGTCGACCGCCGCGCGCCAGAGGTCGTCCTTCGAGCGGTAGTGGTAGTTGAGCAGCGGCTGCGTCACGCCGGCGCGGGCGGCGATGTCGCGCAGCGTGGCGCCGTCGTACGAGCGCTCCGAGAACAGCTCGATCGCGGCTTCGAGGATCCGCTCTCGGGTGGCGTCGGCGGACGGGCGGGTTTCGCGTTCGGGCGTGCGACGGCGGCGCGGCATGGTTCGACTCTATCACATGATCAACGATCTTGACAGATTCCTTATCATTTGATCAAACTAGCCCACCGACCGATCCGTTCCAGCGCAATGGAGCATCGCCATGAAATCTGAGCTTGAGCTGGCCTACGTGGGCATCGAGGTGCCCGACCCTTCGACGCTCGACGGCTTCTTCGGGGACGTGATCGGCCTCGTGCCGGGCGACGCGCCGCACACCTGGCGCAGCGACGGCAAGGCGCGGCGCATCATCGTCGAGCCGGGAGCGGCGAACGACGCGGCCTACGTCGGCTTCGAGGTCGCGAACGCCGACGCGTTCGAGCGCTTCGTCGCCCGACTGCGAGCGGCCGGCTTCGAGGTGACGGACGGAGACGCGTCGGCCCGCAAAGCGTCGCGCGTCGCGCGAACGCTTCCGCCGTGGGGCATACCGGTCGAGCTCGTCCTTGGCCTCGAGAACGCCCCGACGCCGTTCGAGTCGCCGCTCGTCCCGGGTGGCTTCCACACCGAAGGCGTCGGCCTCGGGCACGTCGTGCTCGCGACGTCGCGCTTCGACGAGTCGCACCGCTTCCTGGTCGACGGTCTCGGCATGCGTCAATCCGACTGGCTCGAAATGGAGCTCGCGCCCGGATTCGAGCTCGAGGTGCGCTTCTACCACTGCAACGCGCGGCACCATTCGATGGCTCTCGCCCAGGTGCCCGTCGAGCTGCCGCAGAAGCTGCACCACATCATGCTCGAAACCAACGCGATGGACGACGTCGGTCGCGCGTTCGATCGCGTTTGGCAGACGAACCTCGCGATCCCCAACGGTCTCGGCCGCCACCCCAACGACGGCATGTTCAGCTTCTACGTCGCGAGCCCCGCCGGGTTCCACGTCGAGGTCGGCCACGGCGCCAAGGTCATCATTGAGCCCTGGAAGCAGAACCGTCGCTACGACCAAAGGAGCATCTGGGGCCACCAGACCCTGCGTTAATATTAAAAATGGTCACACGCGAAGGGGTCGACGCCGACGTGGTCGAGGCATTCGACGTCGCCATCGTCGGCTGCGGACCGGTCGGCAGCGCGCTCGCGATCCTGCTCCGCCAGCTCGGCCGCAGCGTCGTGGTGCTCGAGCGCCAGCCCGAGCCCTACCCGCTGCCGCGCGCGGTACACTTCGACGACGAGGTCGGGCGCATCCTGCAGACGTGCGGGATCGGCGAGCAGCTGCGCGCGATCACCGAGCCCGCGGAGATCTACGAGTGGCGCAACGCGGCCGGCACCGTGCTGCTGCGCTTCGGCCGGCACGGCAACGGACCGTCCGGCTGGCCGATGTCGTCGATGTTCAACCAGCCGGAGCTCGAGGCGCTCCTCCTGGATCGAGCGTTACGGCTCGGCGTCGACGTTCGACGCGGCGTCGAGGTGACGAGCCTCGAGCAGCGTGACGACCACGTCGTCGTCGGCGACGTCGTCGCACGCTACGCCGTGGGCTGCGACGGCGCCAAGAGCAAGGTTCGCACGCTCGTCGGTGCGCCGGTCACGGATTTCGGCTTCTCCTACGACTGGCTGATCGTCGACGTGATGTTGAACGAGCCGCGCGTCTTCGATCCGGTCAACCTGCAGGTCTGCGACCCGAGGCGACCGACGACGGCCGTGTCCGGCGGTCCAGGGCGCCGCCGCTGGGAGTTCATGCGGCTGCCGCACGAGTCGCTCGACGAGCTGAACTGCGAGCGTCGCGCCTGGGAGCTCCTCGCGCCGTGGGACGTCCACCCTGGCAACGCCCGGCTCGAGCGCCACGCCGTCTACACGTTCAACGCCCGCTACGCCGAGCGCTGGCGCACGGGACGCGTGCTCCTCGCCGGCGACGCCGCGCACCTGATGCCGCCGTTCGCCGGACAGGGGCTCTGTGCAGGGCTTCGCGACGCGGCCAACCTCGCGTGGAAGCTCGACCTCGTGCTGCGCGGGCTCGCGCCGGAGTCGCTCCTCGACACGTACCAGGCCGAGCGCCTGCCGTCGGTCGAGGCCGTCATCCACTTCTCGGTGGAGCTCGGCAAGGTCATCTGCATGGCCGACGAAGCGCAGGCGGCCGCGCGCGACGCGGCGATGTCGGCTTTGGTCGACGGCACCTCGCCGGCTCCCGAGCTGCCCGGCCTCACGAGCGGGCTGATCCATCCGGCGGCGCCGCATGCCGGGAAGCGTTTCGTGCAGGGCCGCGTCGGCGGGAGGTTCTTCGACGACGTCTACGGCCCCGGCTGGCGTCTCGTGCTGCGTGGGGTCGATCCCGACGCCATCGGCGCCGACCAGCGCGCGTGGTTCTCGCGGATCGGCGGCGACGTGGTTGCCGTGACCGAGCCGGATCCCGTGCTCGAGCGCTGGTTCGGCGAGCACCACGTTGCGTGCGCGCTGCAACGACCAGACTTTTATCTTTATGGCACGGCAGCCGACGCCGCGTCGGCGACCGCGCTGCTCGACGACCTCAGGAAGGATTTGACGTCATGAAGCTCGCCAACGTACGCGGCCGCGCCGCGCTGATCCTCGACGACAAGGTCGCCGACGTCGCTGAAGCCAGCGGCGGCCGCTTCGGTCCCGACCCCATGAGCGTGTTCACCGACTGGCGCGCGTTCGTCGACTGGGCCGCGACCGTGAAGAGCGGCACCGCACCGCTCGTCGAGGCCGATCTGCGGTGTCCGGTGCCGGCACCGCGACAGGTCTTCGCGATCGGCCTCAACTACCGCAGCCACGCCGAGGAAGCGGGCCTGCCGATCCCCGCGGTGCCGGCCACGTTCACGAAGTTCCCCGCCTCGCTCGCGGGTCCGTTCGACGACGTCGAGATCGTCGGTGAGGCGGTCGACTGGGAGGTCGAGCTCGTCGTCGTGATCGGCACGCGCGCCGACCGCGTGCGCGAGGGCGACGCCTGGTCGCACGTCGCCGGCCTCACCGTCGGCCAGGACATCAGCGACCGCCACCTCCAGTTCGCGGCCGGCGCGCAGTTCTCGCTCGGCAAGTCGCGCCGCGGCTACGGCCCGATGGGCCCCTGGCTCGTCACCTGCGACGAGGTGCCGAACCCCGGCGACCTCGCGCTCGGCTGCTCGGTCGACGGCGAGGTCGTGCAGGATGCGCGCACGTCGGACCTCATCTTCCCGGTGCCGAAGCTCATCGCCGAGCTCTCCGCCGTGCTGCCGCTGCTGCCGGGCGACGTCATCTTCACGGGTACGCCGGCGGGCGTGGGGTTCGTGCGCAAGCCGCCGCGGGCGCTGCGGCCCGGGCAGGTGCTCGAGAGCTGGATCGAAGGGATCGGGAGCATCCGCAACCGCTGCGTGTGAGCCCGACGTGGCCCTCGACGTGAAGCGTCGCTGACCGGATCCTCCTTACGCCCCCCTCACGTCGTGAGGCGCTTCCTCACGCCTCCTCGTCCAGACGGGCGCTCGGATGCGCCCGCCGAGGTCGAAGGAGGACAGCATGGAGCGACTGGTTCGAATCGCGCGCGGCGCGCGCCGCGCTCGCGTCGCGGCGCTGGGGCTCGCGCTCGTCGTCGTCGCGGGCGAGGCCTGGGGCCAGGTGCAGTGCGGCGCCATCATCGGGCCGAAGGAGAAGGTCACGCTGCAGGGCGACCTGGAGCAGTGCCCGCCGGGGACGCCGGCGCTCACGGTGGTCGGACCCGCGACGCTCGACCTGAACGGCTTCTCGGTGATCTGCCGCGAGGCGGGGGTGAACACCGCGCGCGGGATCGTGGTCGTCGGCAAGCGCGCCGTGGTGCGCAACGGCACGGTCCAGCACTGCTCGATCGGCGTCGAGGTGCTCGGCGAGGGCTCGCACCGGATCGAGAACGTCACGGCGGCGCTGAGCGACGACGGATTCGGCCCGCTCGGCGAGGGCTTCGTCATCGAGAGCGACGCGAATCGGCTGACCGGGAACACGGCGATCGCGAACGACGGCGAGGGTTTCCGCCTGATCCACGCCGACCGGAACCGGCTGGTGCGGAACCACGCATTCTTCAATGCCTCGTCCGGCTTCGTGGTGGACGTCGGGCTGCGCAACGTGCTGCAGGGCAACACCGCGCGCGACAACCACATCTTCGGGTTCTTTCTCGGCGCAGGGCCCTTCACGCCCGGCGGCGGACGCAACGTCGTCAAGAATAACAGCGCGACGGGCAACCAAACGGGCTTCTGGATCGACGGCGAGGAGGGAACCCGCCTCACGGGCAACGTCGCCGACGAGAACCACGGTGACGGCATCCTCCTCGTCCGCGGGCGGAAGAACCGGCTCACGCGCAACCAGGCGAACGGCAACGGCGAGAACGGCATCGCGCTGCTCAGCGAGTCGGGCACGCACGTGACGCGCAACGCCGCGCTCAACAACGACCGCGACAACGACGGCAACAGGCACTACGACCTGAACGAGAGCCTGACGAACTGCGGCGACAACCGGTGGCGCAACAACGTGTTCGCGAGCGCCAACCAGCCCTGCGTCCGCTGAGCGTCAGGCCGCCCGCAAGACGAATGCGCCCCTCGCGGATCGTCGGTCCCGCGAGGGGCGCACGCGCGTTCGGCGCGCTCGTTCGCATACCGTTCTCGCCGAGTCTGTTAGCGCGACCGCATAGAGACCGCTCCGTTGCCGCGACGTATCCGGCGCGATCTCCGACCCGCTTCCGACGAGCGAACCTGCGCTGCGACGGCGAGCCGCTCTACCCCGCCGTCGCGGTACGCGGCACGGTCGGCGACGGGGGCGTCGAGTTCAAAGGCATTTCTTACGCCGCTCCGCCCGTGGGCGATTTGCGCTGGGAGCCGCCGCAGGAGCCGGCGGACTGGACCGAGGTCTTGGACGCGACGCGGTTCCGCAGCGCTTGTCCGCAAGAAGCGCGCTACGGGCTGACGGAAGCGAGCTCCGACTAGGACTGTCTCTACCTCGACGTGACCGGCGCAACTTCGAACGAGTCAGATGCAAAGCGGCCGGTCATCGTCTGGATCCACGGCCGAGCGAGATGGTCGGCTGCAGCGATCCCGCGACGGCGCTCTCGTGCCTGCGTCGGCAACCCGTCGAGCGCCTGCTCGCAGCCGGCACTGCCGTCAGCGCCGAAGATCTCATGACCTTCGCGCCTGCCGATGGAAACACGACGGTGCGGCGCCAACCCAGAGATGCCCTTCGCGAGGGCAGCTTCGTGAAGGTTCCGCTGATCAATGGCGGCACGCGCGACGAGCTTCGGCTGTACGTCGCGTACGACGTTCAGGCCGGAAAGAAGATCACGAGGGAGAACTACGGGACGTTGCTCGCGGCCATTCATGGCGACAACGCCAAGGCCATCGCAGCTAGGCATCCGCTATCCGATTCCTCGTCGGCGCCCGCGGCGCTCGGCACGGTCATGTCGGACTTCCGGCCCGACATCGGCATCAACAACTGCATGTATCTGAGGACCGCGCAGCTCGCGTCACGCTACGTCGACGTCTGCGAGTTCGAGTTCGCCGACAGGTCGGCGCCCCTGCTCGCGGTCGGCATTCCGGCCACGCCCGATGCCGGCTTCGAACTCGGCGCGGTGCATTCGTCGGATCTGAACTACTTCGTACGGGACCAGTTTCGCCCGGACCGGCAAGCCAACTGCCCCACACTCCCCGGCGTGGGACACGTTCAACATCACCAAGTCGACGCTGCGCTTCGAGCCCGGCAAGATCGCGGGATTCGATGCCTGGGACGCGCACAACTGCGGCTCGTGGGCGGATCTCTATCCGACGATCCTGAAGAACTGACGCAGCACGGGCGGCTGACCGGCGACCTCCCGACCAGCGGCCAGGCACCGTGGCAGGACGGCTCGACGTCTGCCTCGCGCGCAGCCGAGCGAGCCCTGCGCCTTCACGGACGCCCGTGGACTCACTGCAGGGCCGTCGCCGTCCCTCCCACGATGTGCAAGGTCTTCAAACCCTTGTCGAACGCGCACGCGATCCCCTGCGTCACGAGGTCCTCCGCAACCTCGATCCACAGGTACAGCGGCTGATTCGCGAACGGCTTCTTCTCGTTCGTGACCGCGTTCAGACCCAGTCCGAGCTGGGTGATCAGCGAAAAGTCCATGGCCGACACCGACGTGCTCGACGTCCCGACCGTGATCGGCTTGTTCTTCGCGTTCCGGCCCCGCCACTTCACCTGGAACTTCGCCGGCTTGCCCTGCGCGAGCTCGCGGTCGATACACGCCGCCCCCGGGCCCAGCGGCACCGTTCCAGTGATCTCGACATCGGTGATGGGCGCCTTCCCGCCGACGACGCCGGAGCTGTCGCAGCCCGTGCCGGTCGCCTTGATTTTCATCCTCACCAGCTTCGAGTTCGGCGATAGCGTCAGCGGCTTCGAGAAGGTGATCGTCCCGCCCGTCAACGGACAGGAGATCGCGCCCATCGGCGGAACGGGCGACTTCGAGTAGGTGATCGTCACCAAGCCGTGGCCCTCACGCACGCCGGACTCGTGGACCTGCTTCACGCCGTACGCGACGTGGCCCGAGCCGCCACCACCTCCATCGAGGATGGCCCCGATGGGGAAACCGTTGCTCGTGACCAGGAACCCATCGCCAGATCCCCCTCCGTACCAACCGCCACCTCCACCGCTCCAGCAATCGCCTGAGCCGCCGTTCCCAAAACTGCCGGCTTGACCACAAGCGAGATTTCCGCCGCTACCCGCCGCGCCCCCTGCCGCCTGAGTCCCGCCCCGGCCGCAAGTATTGGCGGAGCACGCGTCGGAGCCGTCGCCACCACCGCCGGCGCCGCCCTCCCGCCAAGTCATGGGAGTGTCGGGCCCCTGGACTCCCCCCGATCCGCCACCGCCGCCGGCAGTCACGATCCGCGCCGACAGGTCCCCGCCCGCAGGCCGCACGTCGGACGCGCCGCCGCCCCCGCGGCCGCCGCCGTTGAAGCCGCGGCCGTTGAGTTCAGACGGCCGCCCGCCGACCCTGATCTCGAGCACGTCGCCCGGGCTGACCTTGATCGTCGATGCGTTGTGGCCTCCTAGCCCCCCGAGACCTCCGCCGCCCTGCGCACCCCAGGCGTCGATCGTCAACACGTCGACCTTCTCGGGCACCGTGAACGTCTGCACGTCGCCGTCAGTGCCGTCGGTGCCGTTGTACTCGAACGTGCACGTGACGGTCTTCTTGCCGGTGCAGTTGGGCGGTAACGCCGCCGCAGCAGCCGACGAACCCACCGCGGCACTGGCGGCGGTCAGACCCGCGCACGCCAAGATGGTCGCAAGTGTGCGACCTGCCGAGCTCAGCAACCGATGCATCCCTGTCCTCCGGTCAACGCGATCTCCAGGTCTGGGCACGTTCGCGGCTGCTCAGCTAGCACGACCGCCACAAAGGTCGCGATGATCTCTTCTGACAAAAAATTGATTTGAAACGACAGGTGACGCGTTGGCTCGACTGGGGCTTCTTCGTCGCCCGCATCCGCCACGACGACTGGGCACGTTTCCAGGCCACTACCGCGGTCGCGCCGTGCATGACGACCACCGAGGTGATCGTCGGCGACGACGTCGTGCCGTCGCACGCCGGTCACGCTGTCGACGGCATCGGCGAATTCCCGCTCTCCGTCCCTTTCGCGAGCGCCTCCTCGATCGACTGCCCGCTCCCCACAATGCCGGCGCGGTGCGTGCGCCGGGTCGATAACGTCGCCGAGATCGCACGGAGCATCACCTGGCCCTCACCAACGACCCGCTCGGCGGACGCCGCGCAGATCCTGTGCATCGAGGGCAACGCGGCCGTGAGCGGCGAGGCGGACCGACGCCGGCAAGGTTCGCGCTCGCCGGCGACGACGCACTACGTGTCGAACGGCGACGGATTCGCGAAGAACGAGATCGAATGCCGATGCGTCAGATCGCGCCCGAGAACCGCGCGTAGAGAATCCACGCCACGAAGCTCAGGCACGCGGCGCACGTGAACAACGCGACCGCGGAGATCCGAAGCAGTCGACCGCGCGCCAGCGCTACGTGACCGCGCAGGATCGGCGTGTCACGAACCGGGGCGCGTCGGGCAGCGGCCACTGTGCGATGAAGATCGCCGAACCAGCTCTCCATCGCGACGAGAAGCAGATCTGGTGACGCCCCTCACCGCCCCTCGTACACCGGCTTCCTCTTCTCCTTGAACGCCCGCGGCCCCTCCTGCGCATCCCGCGACGCCGAGACCGGGATCCCGATCTCCATCTCCTTCGCGAGCGCCTCCTCGATCGACAGCCCGCTGCCCGCAAGCACAGACTTCTTCACCGCCTGCACCGCGAGCGGCCCGTTCTCGGCGAGGATCTGCGCGTAGCGCAGCGCCTCCTCCATCACCTTCGCGCGCGGCACGACCTTGTTGACGAGCCCGATGCGGTGCGCCTCCTGGGCGCTGATCGGCTCGCCCGTGAGCAGGATCTCCATCGCCATCGCCCACGGGATCTGGCGCACGAGGCGCACGGTCGAGCCGCCCATCGGGAACAAGCTGCGCTTGACCTCGGAGATCGCGAGGCGCGCGTCCTCGGCGACGACGCGGATGTCGGTTGCCTGCAGGATCTCGGTGCCGCCGGCGTAGCTGTGGCCGTTCACCGCGGCGATGATCGGCTTGAAGACGTCGTAGCCGCGCAGGAGCCCGCGGAAGATGATGCTGGGGTCGTTCTTCGCGCGCTCGTCGAACTCGTTCTTCGGCGGCTTCAGGCCCTGCATCATGGGGATGAAGTCGCCGAGGTCGGCGCCGGCGCAGAATGCCTCGTCGCCGGTCCCCGTCAAGATCGCGCAGCGCACGCTCTTGTCCTCGTTGATGTCCTGCCAGGCGTCGGCGAGGCGGCAGAGCATCTCCGCGTTCATCGCGTTGCGCACCTCGGGACGGTTCATGCGGACGACGGCGACGCCGTCCTTCTTCTCGTAGACGACTGCGGGTTCCGACATGGCTTCGACCTCAGAGCTCGCTGCTCAGGATGGCGATCGAGAAGTACTGCGCGCCGCCGCCGTAGGCGTGGCCGAGCGCGTTCTTGACGTTGGGCACCTGGTGCTCGCCGGCGCGACCCATCACTTGCAGCGCGGCCTCACCGAAGCGCAGCATGCCCGACGCTCCGATCGGGTTGGTGTTCAGCACGCCGCCCGACGGATTGACCGGCAGGTGACGGCCCATCTTCTGGTCGCCGCGATCGACGATCTTCCAGCCCTCGTTGATCTCGCAGAAGCCGAGATTCTCGAGCCACATGGGCTCGTACCACGAGAACGGAACGTAGAACTCGGCGACCTGGATCTCGTTCCAGGGATCCTTGATGCCGGCCTTGTCGTAGACGTACTTGGCGCACGTGCGACCGGCGAGCGGGCTCACCTGGTCGCGGCCGGGGACGTACATCGGCTCGGTGAAGGTCGCGCCGGCCTTGATCCACGCGGGCTTGCGCGGCCCCTTCTTCGCGAACTCCTCGTTCGCCATCACGATCGCAATCGCGCCGTCCGACGACGGACAGGTCTCGAGGAAGCGGATCGGATCCCACAGCATCGGCGAGTTCAGCACGTCGTCGAGCGTGATCGGGTCGCGCAGGTGCGCGTACTCGTTGCGTCCGGCGTTCTCGCGCGCGTTCACCGCCACCAGCGCACCGATGTGCGGCGGCGCGCCCGAGCGCGCGATGTACGCGCGGCAGTACGGCGCGAAGAAGCCGCCCGCGCCCGCGACCATCGGCGCGGTGAACGCGTAATTCGGCGACAGCGCCCACATCGCGTTGCCCTCGCTCTGCTTCTCGAAGGCGACCGTCAAGACACGACCGTAGAGCCCCGACGCGACGTGCGAAGCAGCGATCAGCGCCGTCGTGCAGCCGACCGAGCCCGCGGTGTGCACGCGGATGATCGGCTTCATGTGCGCGCCGAGCGCGCCGGCGAGGTACTGCTCGGGCTGCATGATGCCTTCGAGCGGATCCGGCGCCTTGCCGAGCACGATCGCGTCGATGTCGCGATGCTCGAGGCCAGCGTCGAGAAGCGCGCGGTCGACCGCGACGCGCACCATCTCGGCGACGTTGACGTCGGGCAGCTTGGACGCGTGGTGCGTCTGCCCGACCCCGACCACGGCCACTGCGCGGCTCATGTCCACCTCCGCTCGGTCCCGAGCACCCAGACGATGTTCTGCTGCAGGCAGTGCCCCGCCGACGCGTGCACGATCGCGCGCTTCGCGCCGGACACCGCGCGCTCGCCGGCGCGTCCGGAGAGCTGACGGAATCCTTCCGCGAGGCGCAGCAGGCCCGTGCTCATCAGCGGGTTGCCGCACAACGGGCTGCCGGACGGATTGACCACCGGCCCCTCGCCTTCCTTGCCGTCGAGCCCCGAGGGTAGCCCCAGCGCGTCGCGCAGGATCAGCTCCTCGGCCGGCGTCGTCGAGCCGAGCTCGACGACGTCCGCCTCGCGCGCGCTCTTCAATCCGGCCATCTCGAGCGCGTTGCGCGCCGCGAGCTCGGTGCTCGCGCTGCGCGTCAAGTCGCGCGCGCCGAGCGTCTGCAGCTCGATGCGGTGGTCGACGCCCTGGATCCACACCGGGCGGTCGCACATCTTCTCGGCCTTGCCCTCGACGGCGAGCACCATGCAGGTCGCGGTCTCGCCGATCGGCGGCACGTAGCCCTCGCGCAGCGGCCGCACGACCCACGGCGTCGCCTGCAGCTCCTTCGCGGTCGCCGGCGTGCGGACCTGGGTGTCGGGATTCTTCGCGGCCGCTGCGCGGTTGCGCGCCGCGACCTCGGCGAGCCCCGCGTCGTCGACGCCCTTCGCCGCCATGTAGGCGCTCGCCTGCAGCGCCGACGTCGAGAGGTGATCGAGGCCGAGCGACGCGTGGTAGAAGGGGTCGAGCTGCAAATTGAGCACGTGCGGCGGGCTGCCCTCCGACACCTTGCCGAAGCCGCACACGATCGCCGTGTCGCACTCCTCGGCCTGCATCTTGACCCACACGAGGTGCGCCGCCCACACGGCGTCCATCTCGACGTGCGAGTCCTGCACGGGCGGCCACGCGCCCATCACCTCGAGCGCCTGGCTGAAGCTGAAGGCGCGGCCGTCGATGTAGTCCGACGAGCCGGCGCACTGGTAGTCGATGTCCTTGCGCTCGACGCCGCAGCTCGCGAGCGCCTGCTTGATCACCGGATACAGCATCTCCGGCGCCGTGCGGTGCGGCTCCTCGGCGACGATCGGCGCCTGCGCGAAGCCGACGACGGCGACGTTCCTGAGCTTGCTCACGTTCACCTCACAAACGGTGGATGAAGCTCTCGAGCGGAGCCGGCGGCTCGCCCGTCGGCCGGAAGTACTTGATGTCGGTGTGGTCGCCCTGACGCTCGCCGTCGGGCTTCCACACGGCCTCGACACGCGTGCCCATCTGCACGTCCTCGGCCTTGCACTCCTGGATCAGGCCGTAGATCGAGACGTCCGCGCCATCGAGCGCGACCGACGCGACGACGTACGGCAGCTCGAGGTCGCGCCCGTAGACCGGCACGTTGACGATGCAGAAGGTCGTCACGATGCCGCGGTCGGCGACCTCGACGATCTCGTCGCACGGCGCGTGCGCGTGCGGCGAGCTCATCACCGGCGGCACGAAGACCTTGCCGGTCGCGCTGCACTTCGAGCCGAGGATGCGCTTGTCCTTCAACGCGCGCAGGTAGAGCGCTTTGTAGTCGCCCGCGTAGTAGTGGTACGGCAGGTTCAAGTCCGCGGCGATGTACTTGACGCGTTCCTTCGGTGGTTCGTTCATCGCTCCAACCTTTCTTCAGCCGACCAGCTCGAAGCAGGCGATGTCGCGGATCGTGCCCTTGCGCTGATCGTCGGGCGCCCAGACCGCCTTGACGCGCGAGCCGACGCGCACCTCGTCGACGCGATCGCGCACGACGTGCGCCATCGCCGTGTCGGCGCCGTCGAGCTTGACGAGCACGAAGGCGAAGCGCTGCTGCTCGAGGTGCAGCCCCGGGATCGGCTTCTCGACCACCGCGACCGCGGTGACGGTGCCCTCTTGCGCGACCTCGACCCACTCGCCGCCGCCCTTCGCGTCGACCTCGGAGTACGAGTTCGGCGGCACGACGACGCCCTGCCCCGAGACGCGCCGTCCCCAGATCCGCTTCTGCTCCTTCAGCCCTGCGAGAAAGCGCCCGGTGACCTCGCCCGTCGAGTGCTTGTACGGGAACTGGACGGTCATCCGCTGGCTCATCGGCTCGACCGTGGTCGGTGCCTTCATCTGCTCTTCCCTTTCGCGTTCGCGGCCCGTCGCGGGCGCGGGCCGAGCAAGCGGAGGAACGCCTGCTCGAGAAAACGTCGCTGCAGCGCGAGCTCGCGCGCCGAGAACGGATCCTTCGTCCACGGCGCGACGGCGTGCACCGCCTGCGCGTTGGTGAAGTACGAGTACAGCAGCCCGAACAGCGCGAAGGTCAAGTGCGGGACGTCCTCGGGCTGCCAGCCGGCCGGACCCGCGGCGTCGCGGATCAGGCGGATACCCTTGTCCGACAGCGAGCGGATCCAGCGTCCGATGCGCGGCTCGGGCAGCGCGGCGTCCTCGAGCATCACGCGCTGCAGGAGCGGTGCGAGGTGCCGATGATCGGCGAGGTGCTCGGTGAGGCGCGCGATGTGCTCGCGCACGCGCTCCGGTCGGATCGGCCCCGCCTGCCACGCCTCCGCCGTCATGGCGACGATCGGCGCGAGCCCGCGCTCGAGCACCGCGTCGTAGAGCGCCTGCTTGCTCGGGAAGTGGTTGTAGAGGCTCGACGCCGTGAGCCCGGTCTCGCGCGCGAGATCACGCACCGCGACGCCGTCGACGCCGTGCGCCGCGAACAGGCGTTCCGCGGCGTCGAGGATCAGCTCGCGCGTCGAGCGCGCATCCGTCGGCTCACGCGCCGAGCGCGCGTCCGCGGGCTGCTCGAGCGCGCGCGGCTCGGCCGCGCTGCGCTTCCTGCTCGCCTTCGCCGGCACGGCCGCCGCTCATATCCGAACGAATGTTCGTTCGTCAACGACGTCGTTGCAGCGACGCCTTCCGGTCGCGCGTCACGCTCGCGGCGCGCGCGTCTCAAACGCGCGCGCTCGAGAGCTCGCGCTGCTCCGGGAGCACCACGCCCTCGTGCTCGAGCAGCCAGCGCTTGCGGAAGAGCCCGCCGCCGTACCCCGTGAGCGAGCCGTCGGCGCCGATCACCCGGTGGCAGGGGACGACGACGCCGACCGGGTTCGAGCCGTTCGCGAGCCCGACGGCGCGGGTCGCCGTCGGCTGCCCGAGGCGCGCGGCAAGGGCGCCGTAGGTCGTCGTCGTGCCGGGCGGGATCTCGCGCAGCGCCTGCCAGACGCGCCGCTGGAACTCCGTGCCGCCGGTCTCCACCGGGATCTCGTCGAGCGCGCGCAGGTCACCTGCGAGGTAGCGACGTACGCGCGCGACGTTCGCGGTCGAGCCGTCGCCCTCGCGGATCTCGTACGATTTTTGCGCTCGATGCAGAAGCCGCGTCATGCGCGGCTCGTGATCCTCCCAGTCGAGCGCACGCAGGCGACCCTCGGCGTCCTCCAGCAAGAGCATGACGCCGATCGGGGTCTCGACCCGGTCGAGCCGCAGCGTCAAGCACTCCCGCCGTGACATGGCTCCTCGCGACGCGGACGCTAGTCGCTGCGCTCGTACCGCCAGCCGCTCGACGACATCCACAGCCGGTGACGCGGCCCGGGCGCGTTCGGATCCCCAGTCTCCCAGGCGACGTCGCCCTGCCAGCAGGTGATGCCACCGTCGGGCGTCATCACGATCTTGGTCGTGAAGCGCTCGGGCTCGCAGCAGCGGCAATCCTCGAGCAGCGCCGCGACGCTGTCGTAGCGGGCGAGACGCTCGAGCGTCACCCATGTCGGCGGCATGAGCTCGATCTCGAGCGCGTTGCGCCGCCGCATCGCGTCCGCCGGACGCATCCAGGCCTGCTCGTGGATCTCGCCCTGATCGATCGCGACCACGCCGTCCGGCGCGGGCGCGACGAAGAACCACGTGAGAAAGCGCTTGATGGCGGCGTCGGGCGGCGTCCAGTGCGACAGCGGCACGAGCACGTCCTCGGTGATGACGAGGCCGGTCTCCTCGTACGCCTCGCGCACGGCGGCGCGACGGGCGGCGGCGAGGTCGTCGTCGGGGTCGAGCCCGGCGCGGTCCGCGTCGTCGACGCGTCCACCCGGAAACACCCACATGCCACCCGCGAACGCGAGCTTCGAGTTGCGGCGCAGCAAGAGCGTCTCGATACCTTCCGCTCCGTCGCGGAGCAGCACCACCGTCGCCGCCTGCAGAATCTCGTCCATGACGTCGGCGCGACTCTAGCGCCCCGTTGCGCCTTGACCAACCGGCGCGGCGCGTCGCGCCGCGTCAAGAGCCGCGCGCGGCACGACGCGCGCGCGCACGACCAGCGAGGACCGTCGACGCCCCGTGTGCTCCAGCACGCGCTTCCTGCTATCGCCGGAGCGATGACGAAGCCGAAGCGACGCATGCCCATCGCCCTCGCGGCCCTCGCCGCGCTCGCCGTCCTTGGAGCCGCCGCGCCGGGTCGCGCGCAGGACGCGACGCCCACGCCGAGCGACGACGCCAGCAAGGCGTTCGCCGAGGTGTTCGAGCGCGCCGACACCAACAAGGACGGCAAGCTCAGCGAGGAAGAGGCGCGCCGAGCCGGTCTCTTCACGACCGAGCAGAGCTTCGAGGAAACCGACGCCGACGGCGACGGCGTGGTGACGCTCTTCGAGCTCGGCGACGCGCTGCAGAAGCGGCTGCGGCACTGGTCGTCGGCCGACGCCGACGGCGACGGTCACGTCTCGCGCGAGGAGGCGCAGGCCGCGGGCGGCTCGCTGTGGGAGATGTTCCTGCGCGCCGACCGCGACCGCGACGGCCGCGTCAGCCCCGACGAGATCGACGTCTACTCCCGCAACGCGTTCTACAGCGAGACCGCCGACCCGGGCGTGGTGCCGAACATCATCAACAAGCGCTTCTGAGAAAGGAGCCGACCATGGCGAGCGCCGGCAAGACGCTGCACGACTTCACGATGAAGACCATCGACGGCGAGCAGCGCTCGCTCGCCGACTTCCGTGGCAAGGCGCTGCTGGTGGTGAACGTCGCCTCGAAGTGCGGCCTCACGCCGCAGTACGAGGATCTGCAGAAGCTGCACGAGCGCTATGCATCGCGCGGCTTCGCGGTGCTCGGCTTCCCGTGCAACCAGTTCGCGGGACAGGAGCCGGGCACCGACGCCGAGGTCAAGCAGTTCTGCAGCCTCGAGTACGGCGTCACCTTCCCGATGTTCTCGAAGATCGACGTGAACGGTGACGCGCGCGCCCCGCTCTACGCCTGGCTGACCGAGCAGGAGGTCGGTCCCGAGGCGGCGGGCGACATCAAGTGGAACTTCACGAAGTTCGTCGTCGACAAGCAGGGCAACGTCGTCGCGCGCTTCGACCCGACCTCCAAGCCGACGGCGCCCGAGGTCGAGCAGGCGATCGAGCGCGCGCTCGCCTGACGCACGGGAGATCGGCCGACGAAGCTTCAGCCGACGAACTCGAGGATCGCGCGTGCGAGCTCCTCGGGCGCGTCGACGTCGACCAGGTGCCCGGCCCCCGGGATCGTGCGCGTCTCGACCTCGCCCGGGATCCCGGCGGCGAAGCGGTGCGCATACGACGGCGGGATCACGCGATCCTCGGCGCCCCAGACGATCAGCGTCGGCGCCTTGATGCGGTGCAGACGCTTCTTGAGACCGCGCTCCCCGAGCGGCCAGGTGAGACGCGCCGCCGCCACGCCGGCGCGCGCGACCAGGATCGCCCACTCGGTGGGATCCTCGCCCTCGGGTGGAGTCATCGCCGCGACGACGCGCTCGGGGTGGCTCGACAGCAGCGCGGGCAGATCTTCTGGCTTGACGGCGAAGACGTCGCGCGTCGGCTCCGCGGCGTCGAACAGCCCGTAGGGCGCGACCAGCACGAGACGCTTGACGGTCGCGCGCGACAGCGCCGCGACCTCCGCGGCGAGCATGCCGCCGACCGACGCGCCGATCAGATCCGCGCCCTCGAGGCCCGCGCCCTCGAGCAGGTCGAGCGTCGCCGCGATCCAGTCCGGCAGGTCGTCGAGCAGCTCGTGACCCGTCGCGCCGGGGAAGCCCGGCAGCGACGGCACGATCACGCGCCGACGCTGCGCGAGCGCGTCGAGGAACGGCGACCAGCGGATCGCGCCACCGAGCCCTGCGAAGAAGCCCAGCGGCGCACCCTCGCCCTTCTCCCAGACGCGGCACGCGTGGCCGTTGACGGTGACCTGGAACTCGCGCGGCGCGTCCATCATCGGGTCACCGCTCCGGGCGCGCTCGCCGCGCCACGCTCCTCCCAGCGCCCGCCGCGCGCGGGCTCACCGTTGCCGGACACCGAAGGCGACGCGCCGAGGTCGCGCGGCTCGGCGCGGTGCGCCTGCGGCAGCGGCTGCGGCCACCAGCGGTTCTCCCAGCGGTCGTCGAACAGGTCGCGGATCTGCGGCGCGACCTGCGTCGCGAAGAGCTGCGTGTTGTACTGCGTGAGCTGCTTCGACATGTTGCCGAACTGCAGCAGCAGCATCATCTGACCGACGTTCAGGTTGATCGCGACCTCGCGCAGCTTGTCCGCGACCTCGTCCGGGCTGCCGACGATCACGTAGCCGCGCTCGATGATCTCCTCGAACGGCGTCGACGAGATCTCCTGCGCGTTCGAGGCGGCCGCGGCCTGCGCCACCATCGACTGCATGCGTGCGCGAATCGACGCCTCGCTCATGTATCCCGGCGGCTGCGCGAAACGCGGATCGATGTGCAGACAGCGGCCGTAGAAGTACTCGGCCGGCTCGCGGTAGAGCTCGAAGGCCTCGGCGCTGGTCTCGGCGACGCCGACGAATTGCAAGAAGCCCGCACGGTACGGATTCTGGTCTTTACCGAGCCGCTCCATCTCGGCCCAGAAGCCCTTCATCGTCGCCTCGCCGGCCTTGTAGCCGAAGTACGAGAGGTACGAG
Organism: Candidatus Binatia bacterium; assembly: GCA_036563615.1. NCBI lineage: Bacteria > Candidatus Binatota > Binatia (SeqCode) > Binatia bacterium. The sequence goes on along the minus strand of DATCMB010000023.1, from coordinate 305,006 downwards.
TAGACGTAGTCCTTCTCGGCGCACCAGCGCCACGTCTCGACCGAGCCGCCGCCGGGGATCCAGATCGGCGGGTGCGGCTTCTGCAGCGGACGCGGCCATGGATTGACGTAGCGTTGCTGGTTCCAGCGGCCGTGGAAGACGAACGGATCGGGCTCGGTCCAGCAGCGCATGATGAGGTCGTGCGCCTCGAGGTAGCGCTCGCGAAGCTGGCTCGGGTTCTGGCCGTACGCGTAGCAGGTGTCCATCGGCGTCCCGACGGGGAAGCCCGCGACCAGGCGCCCGCCCGAGATGCAGTCGAGCATCGCGAATTCTTCGGCGACGCGGATCGGCGGGTTGTAGAGCGCGAGCGAGTTGCCCATCACGACCAGCGCCGCGTCGCGCGTCCGGCGTGCGAGCGCCGCCGCCATCAGGTTCGGCGACGGCATGAGGCCGTAGCCGTTCGAGTGGTGCTCGTTGACGCAGATGCCGTCGAACCCGACCTCCGCCGCGAACTCGAGCTCGTCGAGGAAGTCGTTGTACATCAGGTGGGCGCGTGCCGGGTCGAAGAGGCGCGAGTCGATGTCGACCCAGACCGACGGATGCTTCTCTTTGAAGTCGTCGGGAAGCTCCGTGTACGGCATCAGATGGAACCAGCACAGCTTCATGCCCCCTCCTTACCGCGGTTCCGCGCGTCGGGTCCATCGGGCTGCTGCCCGCTGCGTCATGCGGCACGCAGTGGAGAGCATGCGGCGGCTGCGCCGCGTGCGGCCTGCGGCTCCGTGAAAGTGAAGTGATTTCGCGGTGGGACACCAGCTCCCGCCGCTGGCACGGGGCCTGCGTCGGCGCCGGGCGGGAGGTGACGACATGCTGCCCAACATCCCGGATGCGGCGCTCGCAATGCGAATCTCCTGGGACGTCCCGCTCGGCGCGCTCTTGGTCGTGCCGCTGCTGGTCGCGGCGGCGATCGGCGTCGTCGTCGAGACCGGCGTCGTCGGCGCGCTCGCCGCGCGCGGGCGCGGTCGTGCGACGGTCGGACGCGATCCGGTGGCCGCCGCCGCGCCGCGCAGCTAGTCTCACGGCATGAACGCGCAGGAGACCGCGCCCAGGCGGCGCGACTGGCCGCGCGCCTGGCGTGCGCTCAAGGTGCTGGTCGCGGACCCGAAGCGCACCGAGCAGGTCTTCGAGATCCTCGACGCGCTCGCCGGCCAGAGCTTCGACCGCGCCTTCGCCGTCTTCGCCGCGCACCCCTACGGCGCGCGCCTCTTGCGCGAGAAGCCGTCGCTGCTCGCCGCGCTGTCCGACCGCGAAGCGCTACGCCGTCTCCCCGAGGGCTCGTTCGGGCGCGCCTACCTCGACTTCATGGAGGCGGGAGATCTCACCGCCGAAGGACTCGTCGAGGCCGACCTGATGGCCGCGCAGAGCTCGCCGCAAGCGCCGCAGCTCGACCCCGACCGCCAGTACTTCGGCGACCGCAGCCGCGACATGCACGACCTCTGGCACGTGCTGACCGGCTACGGCATGGACGAGGCCGGCGAGGCCGCGAACCTCGCGTTCACCCAGGCGCAGATCCCGAGCCTCGGGATCGCGCTGATCCTGCTCGCCGCCGTCGCGGTCGGACCGAAGGACCCGACCTTCAGGTGGGCGCGCTACCTGCTCGCCGCCTGGCGACGCGGCAAGCGCACGCCGCTGCTCACGGTCGCCCCCTACGAGGAGCTGCTGCCGCTGCCGCTCGACGAGGTGCGCCGCCGCCTCGGCGTGCCGCCCGCGTCGGAATTTCATCCTGACGGCATCATCGTCGCGGATCGGACGACGGAGAGCAGCGACGTCGTCTGGCGGACGTCCGACGATTCCTCCGGGTACCGCGCGGCCTGAGCCGAAGCGGCGCGAGACGCTTCGTGCCGAGCAGGCTCGGCTGCGTGGCGGAGCAGGTCGCGGCGCCGGCTAGTGCCGGCCGCCCAGCTCCGCGTCGAGCCCGCGCCCCATCAGGTCGACGAAGTTGTCGCAGTAGAACTTCTGCCGCGCGCGCTCGGACACGCCCTCCATGCTCGCCTCGAAGCGCTTGATCGGGTTGCGCCCGCCCTCGACGTGCGGCCAGTCCGACGAGAACATGCACACGTCCTCGCCGACCTGCTCGATGATCCAGCCGACGGGCTCGGTCGGGTACGGCGTCACGCGAATCTGACGCTTGACGTACTCGCTCGGCTTGAGCTCGAGCTTCTGCAGACGCTCCTCGCTCTTGCGAAACGCCTCGAGCGCCGAGTCGAGCTGACGCATCCAGCTCGGCACCCACACCGCGCCTTGCTCGATGACGCCAACCTTGAGCCGCGGGAAGTGGTCGAACACGCGGTCGAAGATCATCGTCGCGAGCGTCTGCATGGGCGGGAACGGGATCGCCATGTAGTCGACCGAGCGGAAGTTCTCCGCGCCGCCGTGGAAGTCGGGGACCGGCGGCAGGCCGTTCTCGAAGTAGTTCGGATCGAGCAGCCGTCCGCCGCCGCCGACGTGGAAGACGATCGGCAGCCCGGCGTCCTGCGCGACCTCCCAGACGGGAAAGAGCCCGACGTGGCTCGGCGAGTGCCCGCGGGGGCACGACGATGCGATCAGCAGCGCCTTGCAGCCCATCGCGATCGCTTCCTCGGCCATGGCGCGCGCCCGCGCGAAGTCGGCGAGCGGCACGTAGCCGACGGGGAGCAAGCGGCGGTCGATCGAGCAGAAGTCGACCTGCGCGCGGTTGTGCGCGCGCGCGAGCCCGTAGGCGAAGTCGAGGTCGTCCGAGTGCTCGGCGTCGTTCAGGTACTTGTTGAGGAACGTGTTGAACACGAGCTGGCTCGAGAAGCCGAGCAGGTCGAGCGCGCGCGGACGGTCCTCCTTCAGGAACGAGCCGAGCGCGCTCCAGTTCTTGCGCAGCATGATCTCCGCCTCGAGGCACTGCCGCTCCGCCGGGTCGGCGTGCTTGCGGCGCAGCTTGTCGATCATGCGCTCCTCGCCCGGCTTGACGGTGGCGACGTAGAGCGGACGCAGCTTCTCGCGCACGCCCGGGTCGGCGTACGGCACGAGCCAGTCGGGCGTCTCCATTACGTGCGCGTCGGCGTCGTGGTACACGCGACCGCGCGCGTACGGAACGGTCTGCTGCAGGCTCTCCATGGCGCCTCCTCGAATCGCTCCTGCCTCGTCGCTCACGTCTGCCACGCGAGCTCGCTCCCGTGCCAGCTCGCCCCGATCTTGTCGTACAGCGCACGCGCGCAGTCGAGCTCCTTTCGCGCCCCGCTCTCGTCGCCGGCGAGGTGCAGGAGCCGCGCGCGCACGGCGTGGACCCGGGGCGCGAGCGCTCGCGCCCCGGTGCGCTGCACCAGCTCGTCGCACTCGCCGAGGATCGCCTCGGTCTCGTCGCGCGCCGCACCGCCCTCGGTCGCGAGCTGCGTGCGCGCGCGCGCGAGCAGAGCGTAGAGAAGCTGCAGCTGGTGGCCGCGCTGGCGCGCGGTCGCGACCGCGCGCTCGACGCTGGTGTGCGCACCGAGCAGGTCGTCGCGGCCGAGGTACGCCTGCGCGAGCTCGACGAGGTAGAACGGCTCGGCGTTGAGCGCCGTGCGCCGCTCCTGCACCAGCGCGAGCGCGCGCTTCGTGCTGTCGATCGCCAGGCTCCACATCCCGCGCAGACGCTGCGCCTGACCGAGCGCGGCCCACGCGCTCGCGAGCAGCACGGGGCTCCCCGAGCGCTCCGCGATCTCGACCGCGCAGCGTCCCCACTCGAGAGCCTGTTCGGTGTCGCCCGAGAGCTCGCCGAGCACGACGAGATCGTGGCAGCCCGTCGCGACCACCTCGAGGTCGTTGCGCCTTCGCGCGACGTCCATGGCGGTCTCGAGCTCGCGCCGGCCGGCCGCGACGTCGCCCGCGAACGCGAGCAGGAGCCCGCGCAGCGCCGTCAGCGCGGCGAGCGGGCTGAAGCCCGCGCGGTGCGCGCCGAGGTCGAAGTCGCCCGCCGCGATGGCGAGCGCGCGCGCGCTCGCGGCGAGGGCGTCATCGACGGCGCCGACCGTCAGCAGCGTCTCGACCCGCACGCACGACGTCAAGTAGAGCAAGTCCTCGCGCCCTGCCGACTCGGCACGACGCATCGCCTCACCGAGCTGCTCGAGCGCCTCGCGCGACGCTCCGGCGAGGTGGCGCGCGACCGCGAAGCCGAGGCGGATCAGCACTGCCGCCTCGCGGTTGCCGGTGCGCTCGGCGAGCTCGCTGCCCTCGGCGAAGGTCGCCGCGAGTTCGCTCTCGGACTCGCCGAAGAACGCTCCGTGGTGCAGCAGCCCGAGGCACGCGGCGAGCGCGAGCGCGCGCGTGTCGTTCGCCGGCGGCTCGTCGGCGATCAACGAGCGCACCGAGCGCCAGTGGCGCAGCGCCTCGGTGCGGTCGTGCAGCCCGGCCCAGCGCGCCGCACGCTCGTGCCAGCGCGCGGCGTCGAGCCGCTGACCCGCCGCCTCGTAGTGCGACGCGAGCAGCGCCGCGTGCTCGTGCACGCGCTCGCCGTGCAGCTTCTCGAGCGCGGCGGCGACCGCGGCGTGGCTGCGCGCGCGCACCTCGCCGAGCTGTGAGCGATAGGCCGCTTCCTGGGTGAGCGGATGGCGGAAGGCATACGTGCACGCGCCGTCCGTGCCCTCACGCTGCAGGAAGTCCGCGTCGACGAGCTCGTCGAGCACACGGCGCAGCTCGTCTTCCGAACGCTCGAGCACGGCCGCGAGCACCGTCGGCGAGAACGTCCGGCCGACCACTGCCGCCGCCTGCAGCACGGCCTTGCCGTCCTCGGCGAGCCGGTCGATGCGCGCCGAGAGCAGCGCCTGCGCGCTCTCCGGCATCACCACCGCGTCGACCGGACGCGCGAGGCGCAGCGCGCCGCGCTCACCGACCAGCGTCCCCGACTCGCGCAGCGACTCGACGAGCTCCTCGATGAAGAACGGATGGCCTGCCGTGCGCTCCTGGATGAGCTCCGGGAGGCGGGCGACGCTCGGGTCGCGTCCGAGCAGGGCCGTGGCGAGCTC
>DATCMB010000020.1 GCA_036563615.1 Candidatus Binatia bacterium | reverse complement strand
GTATCGGCCGAAGGTGATGGTCTCCTGGCGCCCGTTGAGGGCGTAGTTGTAGCGGAACGAAATGGTCCCGGAGGGGGTGACGGCCACATACAGGCCGTCCCTGTCCGCCACCTTGTACAGCTTGCCCGTCGGCTTGAGGTTCCGCAGCTTGGTATCGGTCAACATGACACACACGCTCCCTTGCAACACCATGCGTCGTGCGCCCTGCTTGAACCAAAGAGAACCCCTTACAAGTCAACAGCTTACGGGGACGTACCCATGGCACGGCCATCGTGACGCACACGCTTCATCGGCCCCCAATACCATGCCCGGAAAACCCCGCGCGGAACGACAAAAATTCGTTTTACAGCAACCACTTACACGATTCCGATACCATGACCACCTGGGAACGAGGCGCATGGCATCGGCGGCGAGGCATGGCACAGGCCGGTTTCGTGCCATCGACTATGCCATGAAAAATTCGTGCTTGGCCATACCCCAGGCTGCCAGTCCGTGCCAGGTTGGAAGCACAAAAAAGCCCGCATTGACGCGGGCTTAGGCGTGTCTTGTGCCTGATCCTGCCGGTCGCTGCCGGACGTTGAATCATTCCCACTCGATCGTCGCCGGGGGCTTGGACGAGACGTCGTACACCACCCGGTTCACCCCCCTCACCTCGTTGGTGATGCGGCGCGCGATGGTCTCGAGCGTGTCGTGCGACAGACGCGCCCAGTCGGCGGTCATGCCGTCCTGGCTCTCGACCGCGCGCACCGCGATGACCTCGTCGTAGGTGCGCTCGTCGCCCTGCACGCCGACCGTCTGCACCGGCAGCAGCACCGCGAAGCCCTGCCAGATGCGGCGCGACTCGCCCGAGCGCTTGAGCTCCTCGCGCACGATCGCGTCGGCGGCGCGCACGATCGCGACGCGCTCGCGGTCGACCGGACCGACGATGCGCACCGCCAGCCCCGGTCCCGGGAACGGCTCGCGCGCGATCAGCTCCTCGGCGAGCCCGAGGTCGCGTCCGACGGCGCGCACCTCGTCCTTGAAGAGCTCGCGCAAGGGCTCGATGAGCTGGAGCTTCATGCGCTCGGGCAGACCGCCGACGTTGTGGTGCGTCTTGATCGTCGCCGACGGTCCGCGCACCGACACCGACTCGATGACGTCCGGATAGAGCGTGCCCTGCGCGAGCCAGCGCACGTCGTGGAGCTCGCGCGCCGCTTCCTCGAAGATGTCGATGAACAGGTTGCCGATCCGCTTGCGCTTGACCTCCGGATCGGTGACGCCCGCGAGCGCGGCGAAGAAGCGATCCGACGCGTCGATCGTGCGGATGTCGAGCCCGAGGTGCGCGAGCGAGTCCTCGACCATCGCGCGGTCGCCGGCGCGCAGCAGACCGGTGTCGACGAAGATGCACTTGAGCCGGTTGCCGATCGCGCGGTGCAGCAGCGCCGCCGCGACCGTCGAGTCGACGCCGCCCGAGAGCGCGCAGATCACCGTACCCTCGGGCGCCTGCTCGCGGATGCGCGCCACCGCCTGATCGATGAACGAGCCCGGCGTCCAGTCCGGCGCGGCGCCGCAGATGCCGTGCACGAAGTTCGACAGGATCTCGCTGCCGCGCTCGGTGTGCACGACCTCCGGGTGGAACTGCACGCCGAACAGCCGCCGCGTCGGATCGCGGAACGCCTGGATCGGCGCGTTGGCGCTCTCCGCGAGCCGCGTCCAGCCCGGCGGCAGCGACTCCATGCGGTCGCCGTGCGACATCCACACCGTGAGCTCGCTGCCCGGCGCGAAGCCGTGGAACAGGTCGCTGTCGTCGAGGATCGTGATCGGCGTGCGGCCGTACTCGCGCCGCTCCGCGCGCTCGACGGACGCCCCGGCCGAGACGTTCAGGATCCCCATGCCGTAGCAGATGCCGAGCACCGGGACGCCGAGGTCGAGGATGCCCTGCGCGACCTTCGGCGCCGTCGGCACGTAGACGCTCGCCGGCCCACCCGAGAGGATGATGCCCTTCGGCTTGCGCTGCGCGACCTGCTCGACGTCGACCGTGCAGGGAAGGATCTCGCAGTAGACGCGCGACTCGCGGACGCGGCGCGCGATGAGCTGCGTGTACTGGCTGCCGAAGTCGAGGACCAGGATCATGTCGGCGTCAATCCAAGCGGTAGTTCGGGGCTTCCTTGGTGACGATCACGTCGTGCACGTGGCTCTCGCGGTGCGCGGCCTCGCTGATGCGGATGAAGCGCGACTTGGTGCGCAGCTCCTCGAGGTTGCGGCAGCCCAGATAGCCCATGCCGGCGCGCAGCCCGCCGACCAGCTGGTGCACGTTGGAAGCGAGCGAGCCCTTGTACGGGACGCGTCCCTCGATGCCTTCCGGCACGAGCTTCAGCGTCTCCTCGTCCTCCTGGAAGTAGCGGTCGCGGCTGCCGGCGGCCATCGCGCCGAGCGAGCCCATGCCGCGGTACATCTTGTAGGTGCGGCCGCCGTAGAGGATGGTCTCGCCCGGGCTCTCCTCGGTGCCCGCGAACAGGCTGCCGATCATCACCGCGTGCGCGCCCGCGGCGAGCGACTTCACGATGTCGCCCGAGAAGCGGATGCCGCCGTCGGCGATCATCGGGATGCCGGCCTGGTGCGCGACGCGCGCGACGTCGAGCAGCGCCGTGATCTGCGGCATGCCGACGCCGGAGATGATGCGGGTCGTGCAGATCGAGCCGACGCCCATGCCGACCTTGACCGCGTCGGCGCCGGCGTCGATCAGCGCCTTCGCCGCCTCGCCCGTACCGATGTTGCCGGCGACGACGTCGAGGTCGGGATAGCGGCTCTTGATCTGCTTCACCGTGCGCAGCACGTTGGCGGAATGGCCGTGCGCGGTGTCGACGCAGATCACGTCCACGCCCGCCTCGACGAGCGCGGCGGCCCTCTCCTCCCAGTCGGGACCGACGCCGACCGCGGCGCCGACGCGCAGACGCCCGCGCTCGTCACGACACGCGTGCGGGAACTGGGTCGTCTTCTCGATGTCCTTGACGGTGATGAGCCCGATCAGGCGCTGCTGCTCGTCGACCACGAGCAGCTTCTCGATGCGGTGCTCGTGCAGGATGTTCTTCGCCTCTTCGAGCGTGACGCCGGGACGCGCGGTGATGAGGTTGTCCTTGGTCATCACCTCGCTGACGGGACGGTCGAGGCGGCGCTCGAAGCGCAGGTCACGGTTGGTGAGGATGCCGACCAGGCGGCCGTCGCGCGTCACCGGCAGACCCGAGATCTGCGCGCGCCGCATGACGGCGAGCGCTTCGCGGATCGTCTGGTCCGGATCGACGGTGAGCGGCTCCGACACCATGCCGCTCTCGAACTTCTTCACCTGCGCGACCTCGGCCGCCTGCGTGGCGATCGGCAGGTTCTTGTGCACGAAGCCGATGCCGCCCTCCTGCGCCATCGCGATCGCGGTGCGCGACTCGGTGACGGTGTCCATCGCCGCCGAGACGAGCGGGATCTGAAGCGCGATGCGTCGCGTGAGCTGCGTCGCGACGTCGGTCATGCGCGGCAGCACGTCGGACGCTGCGGGGACGAGCAGGACGTCGTCGAACGTGAGCCCTTCGCCGAGAGGATGAAGTTCCATTGCCCTACCTCTCAAACGAAGAAGCCCAAACCGACGGCCGGGCTTCGTCGTGGCTGTGCGTGCTTTCGTTGCGAACGGACGCGATCGGGACTAGCCATAGTTGCCCCTATCAAAGCGCAATCCGTGTGGCAAGGTTCGGGGGCGCGCAACAACATGTTGTGGTCATACTCGAGGAGCACATCCGCATGATCCGCGCCTTCGCAGACCGCGAGCCCAACGTCGATCCCACCGCCATCGTCTTCGAGGGCGCGACCGTCGTCGGACGCGTGACGATCGGCGCGCAATCGAGCGTCTGGTTCGGCGCCGTGGTGCGCGGCGACGTGCACGACGTGACGATCGGCGCGCGCACGAACGTTCAGGACCGCGCCGTCATCCACGTCACCACCGATCGCTTCGCGACCCGCATCGGCGACGACGTGACGATCGGCCACGCCGCGGTGCTGCACGGCTGCACCGTCGCCGATCGCGTGCTGATCGGCATCGGCGCGATCGTGCTCGACGGCGTGGAGATCGGCGAGGACTGCATGATCGGCGCGGGCGCGCTGGTGACGCCGGGCACCAAGATCCCGGCTGGACATCTGGCGGTCGGCTCGCCGGCGCGCGTCAAGCGTCCGCTCGAGCCCGCCGAGCTCGAGCACCTGCGGCGCTCGGCCGCCAACTACGTCGCGCTCTCGGCACGCTACCGCGCGCTCGGCATCGCCTGACGGCGCGCGCGAAGGAGCCTCCGCATGCGACAGGTATGGATCACCAAGGTCGGTCCTCCCGAGGTGCTCAAGGTGCGGGAGACCACCGATCCCAACCCTGGCCCCGGACAGGTCCGCATCCGCGTCGCCGCGAGCGGCATCAACTTCGCCGACGTCTCGGCGCGGCTCGGCTTCTACCCCGACGCGCCGAAGGTCCCGTGCGTCGTCGGCTACGAGGTCGCGGGCACGATCGACGCGATCGGCCCCGGCGTCGCGAGCGCACGCGTCGGCGAGGAGGTGCTCGCCCTCACCCGCTTCGGCGGCTACTCGGACGTCGTCGTCGTGCCCGAGAAGCAGGCGGTGCGCCGTCCGCCCGGGCTCGACGCGCAGACCGCGGCCGCGATCCCGGTCAACTACCTCACGGCCTACCAGATGATCTTCGAGATGGGCCGCGTGCGTCCGGGCGATCGCGTGCTGATCCACCAGGCCGCCGGCGGCGTGGGGCTCGCCGCGATCGACCTGTGCAACGTGATCGGCGGCGTCGAGACCTACGGCACGGCGTCGGCGAGCAAGCACGACTTCGTGCGCGAGCGCGGGCTCACGCACGCGATCGACTACCGCACGCAGGACTACGAGCTCGAGGTCGCGCGCCTCTCCGGCGGACGCGGCGTCGACCTGATCCTCGACCCGATCGGCGGCGACTCGTGGCGCAAGGGCCTGCGCCTGCTCGCGCCGACGGGACGCCTCGTCTGCTTCGGCATGTCGTCGGCGGCGACCGGCAAGGAGCGCTCGCTGCTCGGCGGGATCCGCGCGCTCGCGTCGGTGCCGTGGCTGCAGATCAATCCCGTGTCGCTGATGAACGGCAACAAGGGCGTGCTCGGCGTCAACCTCGGGCGGATGTGGGACCAGGTCGACCGCCTGTCGAGCTGGCTCGACACGATCCTGCGCTGGTGGGCCGAGGGCAAGGTGCGGCCGCACGTCGACCGCGCGTTCTCGTTCGCCGAGGCGCCGGCGGCGCACGCGTACATCCAGGAGCGCCGCAACATCGGCAAGGTCGTGCTGGTGCCCTGACGGCGGCGCGTGGTCACGCCGGCGCCACGCGCGCGAGACCGTCCGCGGCGACGCTAGGCGACGTCGGCGAGCGCGCGCGCGACGTCCGCGGATCGTCGCACGCGCGCGGCGCGCCTCACGGCAGCGGCTGCCGCGCCGCCACCGGCCAGTCGGGGCGCGGCGGGATGTAGTCGGTCAGCGGCGGCGGCGTGAACTCCGTGTCGAAGTTGCACTGCGACGGGCTCGCCCCGGGCAGCGACAGGCAGCGCGCGAGCACGTCCGCCGTGGTCGGCTTGTCCTCGTTCGGCGTGCCGTAGCTGTCGAGCCACTCGAGGTACTCCTCGACCACCGCGCGCAGCTCGTACGGCGTGAACACGCAGTGCCCGCCCGTGCTGCCCCAGATCATCGCGTGGTCCTTGCCGGCCATCTTCGCGGCGTCGTCGTAGACCTTCTGGAAGGACGGCGTGCAGATGTGATCGCTGACCCCCGAGAACGAGAGGATCGGATAGTTCACGCGCCGCGCCGCCCCGTGCTTGAAGTCGAGGAACGAGTTCTGGGACATCTTGCGGCGCCCCGGGCCGGGGCCGAAGCGCGGCACCCAGGCGTCGAAGTCCTCGCCGAAGTAGCGGCCGTAGTCGACGGTCTGGTTCCACCCCGGCCGACGGCCGCGCAACGCCTTGCGGTCTTTGACCATCTGCCCCATCGCGAGCACCGAGAAGCCCATCACGTGCACCAGGTTGGAGTGCGGTCCCGGGATCTTCGTGAGCTCGTACATGGCGTCGAGCCGCGCCTTCTGCGCCGCGGCCTCGACCGGATCCGCGCTCGGCGCGAGCCAGCCGAGGCAGGTGTTCATGATCAGCGCGAACTCGACCTCCGCGAGCTCGGGGTCGCCGACGTCGGGCAGGCTGTCGAAGGTGCCGCCGGGGACGTCCTTGCACAGGTAGTCGTAGACCAGCCGGATGTCGGTCGCCGAGTCGACGGTCGCCAGGCCGCCGGCCGACGCCGAGCACAGCGGAATCGCGCCGTGGATCAGGCGGCCCGGCTCGAGACGCATCGTCGCGTCGACGGTCACCGCGCCGCCGCCCGAGACGCCGGTGACGATGATCCGCTTCACCTTGCCCGGGCGCTTGCTGCGCAGGAACTTGATCACCGCCTTGAGATCGAAGCGGCTGTTGAACGCGCTCCAGCTCGTCTGGCTGAACGTCGACGCCGCCACCGCCTTGCCCTTCGGCAGCAGGATCTGGTCGAAGCCCAGCATCGAGATCTTGTGGCACACGCCCGGTCCGACGCCGCGGCAATCGGCGTCGGTCTGGCAGGCGCGCCCGGGATTCCCCCTGCACGTGTTGTGCGGCGCGATGGTCAGCGGATCGAGCTCGAGGCCGTGGTTCACGAGGAAGACGTCGCCGTCCCAGGGCTCGGGCACGAGGATGCGGAAGTGCGAGCCGTTGCGCACGCTGCCGAGGTACTCCGTGCAGGCGACGCCGCCCGCGCACTGCGCGCCGGCGTCGGCCGCGGCGAGCAGCGCGCCCGCGAGCATCACGACCACGAAGCGAACGGAACGAATCAGGCGGGACATGTGGGGTTCCCTCCGGCGAGCGTGCGACTCGGCGCGCCGCTCATGACGTCGGTGAAGGGTCACGCTGGAGCCGGCCGCCGGCGTCGCGGGTGATGGTGATGCCCGGCTCCGCGGCGCGGGCGCGCTCGAGCATCTCCGCGGCCCCGAACGGGTCGGGTCGCAGCGCCAGCGCGTTGGCGAGCGCAATCCAAAGATCCGCGTTCGCGGGATCGCCCTCGGCGGCGGCGCGCAGGTTGGCTTCCGCGCGCCGGCTCGCGCCGAGCTCGAGGTAGAGCGTGCCGAGCGCGGCGTGGGTCTCGACGCTGGGCGCGAGCTCGACCGCTTCCTGCAGCAGCGCGAGCTGTCTGCGCAGGTCGCCGCGGCGGCGCGCCTCGCGGGCGTCCTCGAGCAGTGCGCGCGCCGCGTCGCGTGCGGCGACGTCGTCGAGCTCGTCGAGACGCGGCGGCGGCGCGGTGGTCGCGCCGAGCGTCGAGGCTGCGGGCGCGCTCGGCGCTGCGGGTTCAGACGACTGCGGCGCAGCGGCCGCGGCCGTAGCGGTGGCGGAATCGGTGCCCCGCGCGCGGCCGGCGCTCGCGTCGGCGTCCGGCGACGACGCCGACGACGCGGGCGCGACCTGCGTCGCGACCCGCGCACGCTCGGGCGAGCGCACCGTCGCGAGCGCCGCCACGAGCAAGGCGACGAGCACGGCGAGGGAGAGCCACGGTCGCGACGCGACCCCGCTGCGCAGCACGGCGTTCCTCATACGGGGCGCGCGAACGTAGACGCCGCGCTTTCCGGCAGTCAAGCGCGAAGCGACGTCGCGCGCCCGAGGAGCGGCCGAACGGGCGTCAGCTGCTCTTGACCTTGATGCTCTTGATGACGACCGGCTCGGCCGGGACGTCCTGGTGCATCCCCTTGCTGGTGGTCTGCACGTTCTCGATCTTGTGCACCACGTCCATGCCGGAGATCACCTTGCCGAACACCGCGTAGCCCCAGCCCTGCGGCGTCTTGCTCTTGAAGTCGAGGAAGCCGTTGTCCTTGACATTGATGAAGAACTGCGACGTCGCGCTGTCGGGGACGCTGGTGCGCGCCATCGCGAGCGTGCCGGTCACGTTCTTGAGCCCGTTGTCGGCCTCGTTCTTGATCGGCGCCTTGGTCGGCTTCTGATTCATGTCCGGCGTGAGGCCGCCGCCCTGGATCATGAAGCCCTTGATCACGCGGTGGAAGATCGTGCCGTCGTAGTGGCCGTCCTCCGCGTAGGAGAGGAAGTTCTTCACCGTCTCCGGCGCCTCGTCGGGGTAGAGCTCGGCCTCGATGTCGCCCATCGACGTCGAGATCACGACCACCGGGTTCTTGCCCGTCTGCGTCATCTTCTCACCTTCCTTCTGCGCCGTCGGGGCGCTCGTGGGCGCCGGATCGGCGGCACCGGCGACGGCGACGGCGAGGAGCAGCGTGAACGACGCAGCCAGTGCGGCGATGGAGCGGCTTCTCATCGTTACCTCCTGTGCGAGCGTCGCGCTGCTCTACCGGTAGCGCCGCCGGGGGTCAATGCAGGTCGAGCGAACCGCCCGCGCGCGACGCTGGTCCGATCGTGACACCGCGGCTGCCGCTTGTGCGAGCGCGGCACGCCGTCTAGTCGTGCGCGAGGCCGCACGTCTCGTGGCCGCAGGAGAGACACATGCCACGCAAGATCAGCATCGCGCTCGACTGGCAGCAGCTGTCCGACCGCGACCGCCTGCTCCGCCAGGTCGAGATCGCCGACCGCGTCGGCGTCGACACGGTTTGGGTCGCGGAGGCCTGGGGCCGCGACGCGTTCACCATCCTGACGCTGCTCGCGACCCGCACCTCGCGCATCAAGCTCGGCACCGGCATCGTCAACGTCTACTCGCGCACGCCGGCCGCGCTCGCGCAGCACTTCGCGACCCTCGACGAGCTCTCCGGCGGCCGCGTCATCGCCGGCCTCGGGACCAGCGGTCCGCAGGTCATCGAGCACTTCCACGGCGTCCCCTTCAAGCCCGCGCTCGCGCGCATGCGGGAGACGATCCAGATCATCAACATGCTGATGGCGGGCGAGCCGCTGAAGTTCCGCGGCAAGCTGTTCCACCTCGAGCGCGGCTTCACGCTGCGCTTCCAGCCGGTGCGCAAGCACGTCCCGATCTGGATCGCGTCGCTCAACCCGGGCGCGCTGAAGCTCACCGCCGAGCTCGCCGACGGCTGGATGCCGATCATGATCCCGCACCAGCAGCTCGCGAGCGAGATCGCGTCGTTCCGCGAGCGCGTCACCGCCGCCGGACGTCCGGCCGACGCGGTCACGGTGCGCGCGCCCGACCGCGTGGTGGTCGCGCTCGACGATCCCGCCAAGGCGCGGCGCGCGGCCGCCGGCACGCTCGCCTTCTACATCGCGCGCATGGGGACCTTCTACGGCGCGCAGCTCGAGCGCTTCGGCTGGGGCGACGCCGTCGCGGCGGTGCGCAAGGCGTGGAGCGAGCGCGGCAGCGAGGCCGGCATCGACGCCGTCCCCGACGCGCTGCTCGACCAGATCACGACCGTCGGCTCGGTCGCGGAGTGCGCGGCGCGCCTCGATCAGGAAGCCGCCGCCGGCGTCGGCCTGCACAACGTCAGCGTGCAGACGCGCTCGGAAGCGGAGTACGAGCGCGCGCTCGGCGAGCTGGTCGGGGCGTGAGCGCGCGCGTGGGCGAGAAGAAGGCGTGCGAGCTCTGCGAGCTCGCACGCACGACCCGCTGGTACGCGCAGTTCTTCGAGCCCTTCCCCTTCACCGTCCTCGACTGCGACTCGTGCGACGTGCCGATGGCCGTGCTCGGCGAGCACCGCGCCACGGTGAGCGCGGAGGAGCGCGCCGTGATGGAGCGAGCGCTGCGCCTGATCGGCGACAACCTGCAGCTCGGCGAGCTCTACTTCGACGACCACATGCGGCAGATTCCCGAGCACTACCACCTGCACGCGCGCGTCAAGCCAAGATGGTGGCCGCGCTAGACGAGCCTCGCGGGGACGCGCCCCGCCCTACTCTTCCTTGCGTCGCTTCGGGCGGTGCGCCTGCGACAGGATCCGCTTGCGGATGCGGATCGACTCCGGCGTCACCTCGACCAGCTCGTCGTCGGCGATCCAGTCGAGCGCGTCCTCGAGGCCCATCTGGCGCGGCGGCGTGAGGCGCACGGCCTCGTCGTGTCCCGCCGCGCGGATGTTGGTCAGCTTCTTCTCGCGCGTGATGTTCACGTCGAGGTCGCCCGCGCGCGAGTACTCGCCGATCACCATGCCCTCGTAGACGCGCGTGCCGGGCGAGATGAACATCGTGCCGCGCTCCTGCAGGTGGAAGATCGCGTACGGCGTCGCGACGCCCTCGCGGTCGGCGACCATGGCGCCGTTCGTGCGCCGCTGGATCTCGCCGGCCCACGGCGCCCAGCCGTCGAACATCGCGTTGATGATGCCGGTGCCGCGCGTGTCGGTGAGGAACGACGAGCGGAAGCCGATCAGGCCGCGTGACGGCACGCTGAACTCGAGCCGCACGCGTCCCGACGACGGCGGGCTCATCTTGGTCATCACGCCGCGCCGCATGGCGAGGAGCTGCGAGACGACGCCGATGTACTCCTCCGGCAGGTCGATGACCGCGACCTCCATCGGCTCGAGCACCTGGTCGTTCTCCTTGCGCGTGAGGACGTCGGGCTTCGACACCTCGAGCTCGTAGCCCTCGCGCCGCATGGTCTCGATGAGCACCGCGAGCTGCAGCTCGCCGCGTCCCGAGACGCGCAGGCGATCCGGCTGCTCCGTGTCCTCGACGCGGATCGAGACGTTGCGCCGCGCCTCGGTCTCGAGCCGCTCGCGCAGCTTGCGCGAGGTCACCCACTGCCCCTCGCGTCCCGCCCACGGCGAGGTATTGACGCCGAAGATCATCGTGATCGTCGGCTCGTCGATGCGCAGGCGCGGCGCCGCGACCGGACGCTCGCGGTCCGCCACCGTGTCGCCGATCTGGATGTCCTCGATGCCGGCGAGCGCGACGATGTCGCCCGCCTGCGCGCGCTCGAGGTTGATGCGCTTGAGGCCGATCCAGCCGTAGAGGTTGGTGAGCTTCGCCGTGCGGACGCCGTCGGCGCCGCACACCGCGTAGGTCTGTCCGGCGACCAGCTCGCCGGCGAGCACGCGTCCGAGCGCCAGGCGTCCGACGTAGTCGTCGTAGTCGAGGTTGTTCGCCTGGAACTGCGTCGGCGCGCCGGGATCGACGAGCGGTCCCGGCAGCTCGTTGAGGATCGCGTCGAACAGGGGACGGAGATCGCTCGACGGGTCCTCGAGCGAGCGCTTGGCGATGCCCTCGCGCGCGATCGTGTAGACCACCGGGAACTCGAGCTGCTCCTCGGTCGCGTCGAGGTCGATGAACAGCCCGTAGACCTCGTCGAGCACCTCGGCGACGCGCGCGTCCGCACGGTCGATCTTGTTGATGCAAACGATCGGCGGCAGGCCGCGCTCGAGCGCCTTGCGCAGCACGAAGCGCGTCTGCGGCAGCGGCCCCTCGGACGCGTCGACCAGCAGCAGGACGCCGTCGACCATCGCGAGCGTGCGCTCGACCTCGCCGCCGAAATCGGCGTGCCCGGGGGTGTCGATGATGTTGATCTTCACGCCGCGGTAGGTGACCGCGGTGTTCTTGGCGAGGATCGTCAGCCCGCGCTCGCGCTCGATCGCGTTCGAGTCCATCACTCGCTCGGCGACCTGCTCGTTGGCGCGGAAGATCCCGCTCTGGCGTAGCAGCGCGTCGACCAGCGTGGTCTTGCCGTGGTCGACGTGCGCGATGATCGCGACGTTGCGGACGTCCTCGCGACGCTGGACGCCCGAGGTCGCGGCGGTTTCTTCGGCCTTCACTTTGGGGGCGGTAACAGAGCCCCCGGCGCCTCGCTACGGGCGCGGCTCGTTCTTCCCGCGGATGCTGCTCCTTCGCTGCGGCGCAGCTACGGCTGCAGCCCGCCCGCCCCCGAGTCCCAGGTGAAGGTGCGCGTCCCGAGCGGGTGGTGCGAGGTCGCGCGGAAGCGCTGCGGGCCCGCGTCGGTGACCGTCAAGACAACCCCGGTCGGTGGGTAGTACGGCGGCAGCTCGGCCACGTCGGTCGTGTAGCGCCCGTTCGACGCGAAGAAGACCTCCTCCGCCCGGGCCAGGTTCGCGAGCCCGCTGATCGCGTGCGCGTCGTAGCCGTCCGCCCGGTAGGACGAGAAGGTCGGGATCGCGATCGCGGCGAGGATGGCGATGATCGCGACCACGACCAGCAGCTCGACCAGCGTGAAGCCCTCTTGCGCTCTCTTGCTCATCGTCCTCATCGCCGTCTTCGGCCCACCGCGTGCCACACCGTCCTACGCTCCCCCACGGCTCGACGTCCGGACGCCGCGCCGCCGACGAGTGCAAAGCGCGGGCCGTCGTCACGCGACACGTAGCAACGCGGCCGCGTTCACGTTCGAACGGCGCACAACCCCGCGAAACGCTTGCCCCTCGCACCCCGGAGCGACGCAATCGCAACCCGATGGCCGCGATTTGTCATCGCCGGGGCGCAACGCGGCCGTTGCGATGCACCGAGCGGTTGCGCTGGCGAAACGTCTGCGCAACGCCTAGAAGCCGCCGAGGAGGTTCCCGGCCTTCGCCGGGTGGGGGATGGGATGAGCGACGTCAGCGAGCAACCGACGAGCGCCGCCGACCTGCGCACCGCGGCGGAGCAGCGCTACCTGGCCTACGCCCTCTCCGTCATCACCTCGCGCGCGCTGCCCGACGTCCGCGACGGTCTCAAGCCCGTGCAGAGGCGAATTCTGTACGCGATGTACCAGAACCTTCGCCTCGGGGCCGGGGCGAAGCCGCGCAAGTCGGCGCAGATCGTCGGCGAGGTGATCGGCAAGTACCACCCGCACGGCGACACCGCAGCGTACGATGCGATGGTGCGCATGGCGCAGGACTTCTCGCTGCGCTACCCGCTCGTGCACGGCGAGGGCAACTTCGGCTCGCTCGACGGCGACGCGCCCGCCGCCTACCGCTACACCGAGGCGCGTCTCACGGCGATCGCCGAGGAGATGCTCGCCGACCTCGGCTCCGACACCGTCGACTGGCGCGCGAACTACGACGCGACCATCGAGGAGCCGATCGTCCTGCCGAGCCGCATTCCGCAGCTGCTGATGAACGGCTCGACGGGAATCGCGGTCGGCATGGCGACCAACATCCCGCCGCACAACCTGACCGAGGTGTGCGACGCGCTGGTCGCGATGATCGACGAGCCCGACATCGACGTGAAGGGCTTGCTCAAGCACATCAAGGGTCCGGACTTCCCGACCGGCGGCGAGCTGCTGTCGAGCAAGGCCGAGGTCCGCAACGTCTACGAGACCGGCCAGGGCGCGCTGCGCCTGCGCAGCCAGTACAAGGTCGAGACCCTGCCGCGCGGCAAGCGCCAGGTCGTCGTGACCTCGGTGCCCTACACGGTCAACAAGGCGTCGGTGATCGAGCAGATCGCGTCGCTGATCATCGAGCGCAAGCTGCCGCAGGTGGTCGACGTGCGCGACGAGTCGACCACCGACGTGCGCATCGTCCTCGAGCTCAAGTCCGACGCCGAGCCCGAGGTCGCGATGGCGTACCTCTTCAAGCACACCGACCTGCAGATCAACTTCAACGTCAACCTGACGTGCCTGATGCCGACCGAGAGCTCGCAGGTCGGACAGCCGGGCCGCGTGTCGCTGCGCGAGCTGTGCCGCCACTTCCTCGACTTCCGCATGCAGGTGGTGACGCGGCGCCTCGAGTTCGAGAAGCGCAAGCTGCTCGCGCGCCTGCACATCCTCGACGGCTTCATCAAGATCTACGACAACCTCGACGAGGCGATCCGCATCATCCGCAAGGCCGAGAGCCGCGCCGACGCGGCGGCCAAGCTGATGAAGCGCTTCTCGCTCGACGAGGAGCAGGTCGACGCGATCCTCGAGCTGCGCCTCTACCAGCTCGCGCGCCTCGAGATCGACAAGATCCGCAGCGAGCGCGAGGAGAAGCAGAAGCGCCTCGCCGAGGTCGAGCGGCTGCTGAAGAAGCCCGCCGAGCGCTGGAAGCTGATCCGCGGCGAGATCACCGACATCAAGAATAAATACGGCGACAAGCGCCGCACCGTGGTGTCGGCGAGCGGCCGCGAGGAGCTCGCCTACGATCCGAACGCCTACATCGTGCACGAGGAGGCGACGGTGCTGCTGTCGCGCGACGGCTGGATCCGGCGCGTGCGCGAGCTCAAGGATCCGTCGAGCGCGCGGCTGCGCGAGGGCGACGCGCTGTGGGCGATCCACCAGGGCAGCACGCGCGACCGCATCGCGCTGTTCTCGAGCAAGGGCGTGCTCTACGTGATGCCGGTGACCGACGTGCCGGCGACGACCGGCTACGGCGAGCCCGTGCAGTCGATGTTCAAGTTCGGCGACGGCGAGCGCGTCGTCGCCTCGCTGCTCGTGCCCGCCCCGCCCGCGGGCAACGGCAAGGACGAGGACGGCGGCAAGCGCAGCGGCAAGCGCGGCCAGGGCGACCTCTTCGACGGCGGCGAGGTCATCGAGCTCACCGAGGAGGCCCGGCCGCTGCTCGTCGTCTCGGCCGCGGGCTACGGCTTCCGCACCACGCCCGACCTCTCGGTGACGACCCGCGCCGGGCGTCGCTTCGCGCGTGTCGCGGACGGCGACGAGCTGGTCGCGGTCACCGGCGTCGAGGGGCCGGAGGTCTTCTGCCTCGCGCGCAGCGGCAAGGGCCTGCGCTTCCCGGTCGAGGAGGCGGCGGAGCTCTCGGGCGCGGGTCGCGGCGTCATCCTGATGCGGCTCGATCCGCAGGACCGCGTCGTGGGCGCGGTCGTGCCGCCGCCGCGCACGAAGCTCGTCATCGGGATCGAGGGCGGCCCCGAGCGCACGGTCGCGCCCGACGACTTCCCGGCCGCGCACCGCGCGGGCAAGGGCTACAAGGTCGTCAAGCGCGGCGTGCCGAGCGCGCTGCGTGCCGAATGAGGTCCTTCGTGCGCGCCGTGCACGGCGCCCTGCTCGCGCTCGCGCTGGTCGCCTGTGACGCGCCGCCGGTGGGAGCGCCGCCGGACGCCGTCGACTCGCCTTCGGGCCGCGCCGAGAATCCGGCGCCGGGCACGATGAAGCGCGCCGACGACGCGAGCCGAGCGGACGAAGCCCAGGTGATCGTCCGCCTGCGCTTCGAGGCGCCCGCCGGCGCGGCACCGGACTC
Organism: Candidatus Binatia bacterium; assembly: GCA_036563615.1. NCBI lineage: Bacteria > Candidatus Binatota > Binatia (SeqCode) > Binatia bacterium. Next base: position 80,321 of record DATCMB010000020.1, on the reverse strand, counting down.
GGAGGTCTACAAGAGCGCCGTCGCGCGGACGCGCGAGGAGTTCCTGAGCTCGATCGCCGACGTCCCGCACCGCGTCGTGCGGACCTACGACATGCTGCCGCTGGTCGTCCTGTCGCTGCCGAAGGGCGAGCGCGCCGCGATCGAGCGCTCGCCGCTGGTCGCGGGCGTCGAGGACGACCGTCTGAACGCGCCGCTCGCGCAGTAGCCCTCCGCGCGCTCGGACCAATCCGGCTGCGCGCGCGCCCCCTCGCTTTGCCTCGCGGGGCCGCTCCGCTAGGACTGCCGCGTCGGCGCGCGTGCGCGCACCGACCGGTGCCGAACGAGGAGATCCCGCATGGACTTCACTCTCAGCGACGAGGAACGCCAGCTTCGCGACACGGTTCGCGAGTTCGTCGAGGAGGTCGTCAACCCGGTCTGGCAGGAGATCGAGCGAACCGACCGCCTGCCCGACACCGTGCTCGAGCGCGCGCGCGAGCTCGGGCTGTTCGGGCTGTCGATCGCGCCCGAGTACGGCGGCCTCGGCCTCACGGTCGTGCAGAAGGCGCTCGTGCACGAGATGCTCGGCCGCGGTCCCTGGGGCCTCGCGAGCTACATCAGCGTGCATACCGGCATCGGCTGCACCGGCATCAACCTCTTCGGCACCAAGGAGCAGAAGGAGCGCTACCTGCCGAAGATGGCGACCGGCGAGTGGCTCGGCTGCTTCGCGCTCACCGAGCCCGGCGCCGGCTCCGACGCCGGCAACCTGCAGACCCGCGCCGAGCGCGACGGCGACCACTGGGTGCTGAACGGCCGCAAGATCTTCATCACCAACGCGCCGTACGCGCACCACGCGGTGGTCTTCGCGCGCGCGCCGAAGGGCATCACCGCGTTCATCGTCGACACCGACACGCCGGGCTTCCAGATCGGCCAGGTGTTCGACACGCTCGGCCACAAGGGCTCGGCGATCTGCGAGCTGGTGTTCGAGGACTGCCGCATCCCCGCGAGCGCGCTGCTCGGCGAGGAAGGCAAGGGCTTCGACATCGCGAAGCGCTCGCTGTCCGAGGGACGCACGATGCTGTCGGCGCGCTCGGTCGGCGCCGCGCAGAAGGCGATGGAGCTCGCGATCGAGCACGGCGAGGCGCGCCAGACCTTCGGCAAGCCGCTGCTCGACCACCAGGCGCTCGCCTTCCGCCTCGCGCAGATGAGCGCGCGCACGGAGGCCGCGCGCATGCTCGTCTACCGCAGCGCCTGGCTCATCGACCGCGGCAGCCCGGCGATCCGCGAGTCGTCGACCGCGAAGTACTTCTGCGGCGAGGCGCTCTGGCAGACGGTCGACGACGCGATCCAGATGCTCGGCGGCTACGGCTACATCCGCGGCGAGTACATGCTCGACCGCATCTGGCGCGACGCGCGCGTGGTGCGCATCTACGACGGCTCGTCGGAGGTGCAGCAGATCCTGATCGCGCAGCGCTTGCGCAAGGGCGATCTCGAGACCCCGTGGTGAGCGCGATGGAGACGTCGAACGATCATCCGGTCGAGGTCGGCAGCATGCTGCTGACGATGGTCGACCCGCACCCGGGCCACGAGGTGGCGTACAACCGCTGGTACGAGCGCGACCACTTCTACGCCGGCTGCCTGATCGGCCCGTGGCTGTTCGCCGGCGCGCGCTGGGTGGCGACGCGCGACCTCAAGAACCTGCGCTTTCCCGAGGACAGCCCGATCGCCAAGCCGACGGTGCGCGCGGGGTCGTACGTCGCGATGTACTGGATCCAGCAGGGACGCTTCGACGACTACCGCGCCTGGGGCAACGAGCAGGCGCACTGGCTCTACCGCAACGGCCGCGGCTTCGAGCAGCGCACGCACGTGCACACGCTGATGTACCACCTCGACTGGGTGCACTACCGCGACGCCGATCCGGTGCCGCTCGCGCTCGCGCTCGACCACCGCTTCCCGGGTCTCGCGACCATCGCCGTGCTGCGCCGCGAGGGCGTCGCGCAGGACCAGCTCGACCGGTGGCTGCGCGGCGACCTCCTGCCCCGCTTCCTGCAAGGCTCCGACGCCGCGATGTGCTCGACCTGGTCGCCGGTGCCGCAGGGCAAGGCGCCGATGTCGATCCCGCTCGTCGAGAACACCGACCGACTCGACATGCAGCTCTGGTTCCTCGACGGCCCGGCGGCGTCGTCCTGGCAGCGCTTCCGCGACTACGCAGCGGAGCTCGAGAAGACCGGGCTCGGGCAGGTCGTGTTCGCGTCGCCGTGGCTGCCGACGGTGGTGGGCACGGACCGCTACACCGACCAGCTCTGGTGACGCGGACGCCGCCGCGCGCGCGGCGCTCGCCGAGACCTCGACCGTGGGCACGACGGCGCGCCGCACGTACCCGTGGCCGCGCTCGAGCGAGCGCGGCGGCGGTCAGGCGAACTCCATCTCCTTGACGTCGCGCGCGACCCGCAGCGGTGCTGCGGTCGCCGCCTTGACGTCGTCGACCGTCACGCCGGGCGCGAGCTCGCGCAGCAGGAATCCGTCCGCGTCGATGTCGAAGTACGCGAGGTCCGTGACCACCGCCTTGACGCAGCCGAGCGCCGTCGGCGGATAGGTGAGCTTGTCGACCAGCTTCGAGCGGCCGTTGCGCTCGAGCTGGTAGCAGAGCGCGATCACGCGCGCGCCCCCCGCGGCGAGGTCCATCGCGCCGCCGATGCCGCCGCCGCCCGACGGCAGGCTCCAGTTCGCGAGGTCGCCGTTCTGCGCCACCTGGAACGCGCCGAGGATGATCGTCGACACGCGCCCGCTGCGCGCCATCGCGAACGACACGGTGGAGTCGAAGTACGAGGTCTCGGGCAGCGGCGTCACGAGCTGACCGCTCGCGTTGTAGAGATCGACGTCCTCCTGCCCTTCCTCCGGGAAGCCGCCGTAGCCGAGGATGCCGTTCTCGCTGTGCAGCGTGACGCCGCGTCCCGCGACGTAGTTCGACACCAGCGTCGGCAGACCGATGCCGAGGTTCACGTACTCGCCCTCGCGCAGCAGCGCCGCCGCGCGCATCGCCATCAGGTCGGCGGGCAGACCCGTCGGACCGCCGTCGCGCACCGCGCGTCCCTCCATGTTGTTCTGCCGCCCGACGAGCTGCAGGATCTGGCGCAGGACGCCGACGTCGATGTGCGTCGTCGTCTTGACGATGCGGTCGACGAAGATGCCGGGCGTCACCACCGCCTCGGGATCGAGCGTTCCGGTCGGCACGATCTCGTGCACCTCGGCGATCGTCGTCTTCGCCGCGGCCGCCATCCACGGGCCGAAGTTGCGCGCGCCGCGCCGGTACGTGAGGTTGCCGGCGCCGTCCGCCTGGTACGCCTTGACCAGCGCGAAGTCGGTGCGGATCGCGCGCTCGAAGACGTAGCGCTTGCCGTCGAACTCCCGCACCTCCTTGCCGCGCTCGACCTCGGTGCCCACGCCGGTCGGCGTGAAGAAGCCCGCGAGCCCGGAGCCGCCCGCGCGCACGCGCTCGATCAGCGTCCCCTGCGGGACCATCTCGAGCTCGATCTCGCCCGCCTTCACCTGCTCGGCGATCGGCGTCGTCAGCGACGGCGACGCGACGTAGGAGCAGATCAGCTTGCGGATCTGCTTCTTGTCGGCGAGCACGTTGAGCGACGTCGGGCCGCCCGCGGGCGTGTTGCACACGACCGTCAGGTCGCGGACCCCGCGCTCGGCGAGCGCCAGCAGGCAGTCGGTCGGCCACGCCTGCGGCGGGCCGAAGCTGTGCACGAGGATCGAGGCGCCGTCGTGGACGTCGGCCACGGCGTCGCGCGCGGATTCGCAGATCTGCTTGTTCGCCACGGCCGGCTCGCTTCTCACGACGCGGCAGCGCACGCAAGCGCGTCGCGGGTCTCTCCAGGTCGCCGCGCACGCGATCGGCGCGAGCGGACGACGGCTCGAGGGACGAGCGAGCTCGCTAGGGAGCGTCGCGCCGCTCGAGCAGCGCCACCGCCTCGACGTGCGGCGTCTGCGGCAGCATGTCGAACGCGCGCACGCGCTCGACGCCGTAGCCGCGCGCGGTGAGCAGCGCGAGGTCGCGCGCCAGCGACGTCGGGTCGCACGAGACGTACGCGATCTTGCGCGGCGCGAGCTGCGCGACCACCTCCACGACCTGCGCCGTGAGCCCCTTGCGCGGCGGATTGACCGCGACCAGCGTCGGGCTCGTGAGCCCGCGCTCGCCCGCGATGCGCAGCGTGTCCTCGACCGGCGCCGCGACGAACTCGGCGTTCGCGACCCTCCTGCGGCGCGCGCTCGACGTCGCGCAGTCGACCGCCGACGGCTGCCCCTCGATGCCGAGCACGCGGCGCAGCGCCGGCGCGAGGTGCAGCGCGATGCCGCCGACGCCGCAGTAGAGGTCGAGCGCGACGTCGTCCGGACGCGGCGCGAGCCAGCTGCGCACGGTCGCGTAGATGCGTGACGCGACCGCGGCGTTCGCCTGCAGAAAGGCATCCGGGCGGCTCTCGAGCTCGACGTCGCCGAAGCGCTCGAGCAGCGCGGGCGGCCCGAACAGACGACGGATGTCCGACGTCAGCAGCACGTTGCCCGGCGTTGGATTGACGCACAGGAAGCCCGCGGCGAGCGTCGGCAGCTCGCGCCGCAGCCGCGCGATCAGCTCGCGGAGCTGCGGCGGGTCGGAGATCGCGGAGACCAGCGTCAGGTGCACCGCGCCCTGCGCGCTCGAGGCGCGCGCCAGCGCGTAGCGCAGCGCGCCGGTGCGCACGCGCTCGTCGAAGATCGGGATCTCGAGCCGCTCGACCTCGCGCCGCAGCACGCGCAGCACCGGCTGCAGGAGACGGTGGTGGACGATGCAGCCGTCCGCCGGCGCGACGCTGTGGGTGCCCGGTCGGTAGACGCCGAGCACGACCTCGCGCGCGCCGTGCGGCGCCCTGCGCGAGCGAAAGACGAGCTTCGCGTGGTTGCGGTAGCCAAACGCGCGCGGGCTGCCGACGGCGGGCTCGACGCGCGTCACGTGCAGATGCTGGCGCGCGAGCGCGTCGCGCAGCGTCGCGTCCTTGGCCGCGAGCTGCGCGGGGTACGGCGTGCCGACCAGCGGACAGCCGACGCAGGCCGGGAAGTGCGGGCACGGCACGTGCGGTCCCTCGGCTTCGGACGCGCGCGTGCGCGCGCTCGCCACAGGCGCCGCACGCCGCTCGGCGACGCGCTTGCGCTCGTGCGCGCCGCGGCCGCGCCCCTCGCGCCCGCGCCGCGCCCGCTCGCTCCGATCCGTCGCCCGCGCCACGCGGCTCTAGTACAGGTGCGCGCCGCGCGCCCGCCAGCGTGCCGCGCGAAGAACGGATGACGGCGCAGGTGGCGGCGCAGGTGGCGTCGCCGATCGCGCCGCGTCGCCGCGGCCTCCGCCGGACGCCGCCCGGCTCTGCGCCGCCTCGCGGCGTTCTGCGCCCCGTCACCCCGCTCTGCTACGCTGACCGCCGATGTCCACCCCTCGTGAGCGCGAGGTGATCATCGTCGGCAGCGGCATCGCCGGCGCCTCTCTCGCCTACTTCCTCGCCGAGCGCGGCTGCACCGACGTGCTGCTGCTCGAGCGCGAGCAGAGCCTCGCCTACCACTCGACCGGGCGCAGCGCGGCGACGCTGAACTCGATGGACTCGAACCCGACGCTGCTCGCGATCAAGGTCGCGAGCGCACCCTTCTTCCGCGACCCGCCGCCGGGCTTCGCGGAGAGCCCGCTGCTCAAGCGCACGGCGGTGATCAACGTCTATCCGGAGCCGCAGTGGAGCGCGGTGCGCGAGGCCGAGCCGCGGCTGCGTGCGTCCGGCCTGCCCTTCGCGCTGCTCTCGGTCGCCGAGGTGCTCGAGCGCGTGCCCTACGTCGACCCGAACGAGATCGCGGGCGGCGTGCTCGTCGCCGACGACGGCCGGCTCGACGTGCACGAGATCCTGTCGAGCTACCTGCGTCACGCGCGGCGCCGCGGCGTCGAGCAGCGGCTCGGCGTCGAGGTGAAGGACGTGCTGGTCGAGAGCGGACGCTGCCGCGGCGTCGTGACCGCCGAGGGCACGCTGCGCGCGCGTCTCGTGGTCGACGCGGCGGGCGCCTGGGCGGGAACGATCGCGCGCATGGCGGGCGCGTCGCCGATCCCGCTCGTCCCGCACCGCCGCACGATCGTCGTCTTCCCGCCGCCCGACGGCGTCGCGCTCGGCGACTGGCCGCTCATCACGAGCGACGCGCACGGGATCTACTTCGCGCCGGAAGCGGGCGACCTGATGATGAGCCCGATGGACGAGGACGCGATGGAGCCGTGCGACGCGACGCCCGACGACACGGTGATCGCCGAGGGCATCGAGCGCTTCGCGCGTCTCGCGCCGGCGCTGCGGCCGCGCACGCTCAAGCGGCGCTGGTCCGGGCTGCGCACCTTCGCACCCGACCGCGTGCACGTCGTCGGCGAGGACCCGAAGCTGCCCGGCTTCTTCTGGCTCGCGGGCCAGGGCGGCTGCGGGATCGAGACCAGCCCGATGATCGGCCGCATCGCCGCCGACCTCATCGTGCACGGCCGCAGCGACGCGTTCGACACGTCGCTGCTCTCCCCGAGGCGCTTTGCCGACGCGCGGTAAGAAGGCCGGACGCCGTGGCTTGACAGCCCGGAGCGACGTCCGTACCAAGCGCGCAGCGAAGGCGGCGGGGGGCGGCGTGGCGTCGAACTACACGGCCAAGGACATCACCGTACTCGAGGGCCTGGAGCCGGTCCGGAAGCGTCCCGGCATGTACATCGGCTCGGTCGAGTCGGCCGGCCTGCACCACCTGCTGTGGGAGATCGTCGACAACTCGGTCGACGAGGCGATGAACGGCCACTGCGACCGGATCGCCGTCACGCTGCACGAGGACGGCGAGACCGTCACCGTCGAGGACAACGGGCGCGGCATCCCGGTCGACATGCACGCGAAGTACCGCAAGCCGGCGCTCGAGCTGATCCTCACGACGCTGCACGCGGGCGGCAAGTTCGAGTCGAAGAACTACTACCACTCGGGCGGTCTGCACGGCGTCGGCGCGTCGGTGGTGACGGCGCTGTCGGACCGCATGGTGGTGCGCGTCAAGCGCGACGGCGCCGAGTGGGAGCAGACCTTCTCGCGCGGCGTCGCGACGAGCAAGCTCAAGAAGCTGCGTCCGGCGCGCGGCACCGGCACGACGATCGAGTTCCACCCCGACGCGCAGATCTTCCCGTCGATCAAGCTCGACCCGGATCTGATCGCCGAGCGCCTCGAGGCGAAGGCCTACCTGCACAAGGGCCTGACCGTCGTCTTCGAGGACCGGCTGCGGAAGCAGTCGCACACCTGGCACTACGAGGACGGCATCCGCGCTTACCTCGAGAAGCTGCTCGCCGCGAGCGGCCGCAAGCGCGTGCCCGCGGAGATCTTCCACGCCTCGCGCGACGGCGACGGCTTGCACATCGAGTGCGCGCTCGCCTGGACCGAGGACACGAACGAGAGCTTCTCGTCGTTCGTCAACAGCATCCCGACGAGCGCCGGCGGCACGCACGAGAACGGCCTCAAGAGCGGCATGGTCAAGGCCGTCCGCAACTACCTCGAGATCCACAACCAGATCCCGCGCGGGCTGCAGATCGCCGCCGAGGACGTGCGCGAGGGCGTGGTCGGGCTGCTGTCGTGCTTCATCCCGAACCCGCAGTTCCAGGGTCAGACCAAGGAGCGGCTCAACAACCCCGAGCTCACGCCCGCCGTCGACGGCTTCGTGCGCAGCGCGCTCGAGAACTGGCTGAACGGCAACCGCTCGTCGGCGGACGCGATCGCCTCGCGCGTCGTGCTCGCGGCGCGCGCGCGCACGGCGTCGCGCGCGGCGGCCAAGGAGGTCACGCGCAAGACCGCCGTCTCGCACCGCCTCAACCTGCCCGGCAAGCTCGCCGACTGCACGTCGACCGATCCCGAGGAGTCCGAGCTGTTCCTGGTCGAGGGCGACTCCGCCGGTGGCTCGGCGAAGCAGGGTCGCGACCGTCACTTCCAGGCGATCCTGCCGTTGCGCGGCAAGGTGCTGAACACCGAGCAGGCGTCGATGAGCAAGGTGCTGTCGAACAACGAGCTTTCCGACATCGTCAAGGCGCTCGGCTGCGGCATCGGCAAGGACTTCGACGTCTCGAAGCTGCGCTACCACAAGATCTGCCTGCTGATGGACGCCGACTCCGACGGCAACCACATCGCGACCCTGCTGATGACGTTCTTCTACCGTCACCTGCCGGAGCTGATCCGCGGCGGCTACCTCTACCTCGCGGTGCCGCCGCTCTACCGCATCGACATCGGCAAGGAGACCTACTGGGCGCGCGACGACGTCGAGAAGGACGAGATCATCGCCAAGCACAAAGGTCGCGCGACGCCGCAGGTGCAGCGCTTCAAGGGTCTGGGCGAGATGAACCCGGCGACGCTCAAGGAGACGACGCTCGACCCGAAGAAGCGCACGCTGCTGCGCGTCACCATCGACGACGCCGCCGCCACCGACCAGATGATCCAGACGCTGATGGGTCGCGACGTGGCGCCGCGCTTCCAGCTCATCATGGAGCGCGCGGTCGGCGTCGGCGCGCAGGACCTCGACGTCTGACGCCCGTCAGGCGCGGCTGCCGAGCGGCGCGCGCGCCGCGGCTTCGTCCGCGGCCGGCTCCTTCGCCGGAGGCTTCTCGTCCGGCGCCCACAGCGCCTGCCAGTGCTCGTACACGCGCTCGGTGATCAGCCGCGCGCCGCGCTGGTAGGTGACGTACGCCCACGCCCACTCGAAGAGCACCAGCAGGCGATTGCGGAAGCCGATCAAGAAGAAAATGTGGATCCCGAGCCAGGCGAGCCAGGCGACGAGCCCCGAGAGGCGCACGCGGCCGATCTCGGCGACCGCCTTGGCGCGGCCGATGGTCGCGAGCGATCCCTTGTCGACGTAGCGGAACGGCGCCGTCGGCTGACGGGCGACGAGCCGCAGAACGTTGCGCGCCGCGTGGTCGCCCTGCTGCATCGCAGCCGGCGCGACGCCCGGCACGAGCGCGCCGTCCTGCTCGAACGCGACCGCGTCGCCGACGACGAAGACCTCCGGATGGCCAGGCAGCGAGAGGTCGCGCTCGACGCGCACGCGCCCGCCGCGCTCGAGCGGCACGCCGAGCGACTCGAGCAGCGGCGACGCCTTGACGCCCGCGGCCCAGAGCACGGTGCGCGCGCGGATCAGCTCGTCGCCGACGCGCACGCCCTCGGGCTCGATGCCGGTCACCATGGTCGAGGTGCGCACCTCGACGCCGATCGACTCGAGCTGACGCTGCGCGCTCGCCGAGCTGCGCTCGCTGTAGGTCGGCAGGACGCGCGGCCCGCCCTCGAGCAGCAGCACGCGCGCCTGACGCGGATCGAAGCGCCGGAAGTCGCGCGCCAGCGTGTGGCGCGCGATCTCGGTGAGCGCGCCCGCGAGCTCGACCCCCGTCGGGCCCGCGCCGATGACGACGAACGTCAGCCAGTCCGCGCGCCGCTGCGGGTCGTCCTCGCGCTCGGCGGCCTCGAAGGCCATCAGCACGCGGTCGCGGATCTGCAGCGCCTCGTCGAGCGACTTGAGGCTCGGCGCGTGCTCCGCCCACTCGTCGTGGCCGAAGTAGTTGTCCGTCGCCCCGGGCGCGAGGATCAGGTAGTCGTACGCGACCTCGCCCTCGGAGAGCAGCACGCGCTTTCTCTCGAGATCGATCCCCTGCACCTCGGCGAGCAGCACCGTGGTGTTGCGCTGGCGACGCAGGATCCGCCGGATCGGCACGGCGATGTCGCTCGGGTTCAGCCCGGCGCTCGCCACCTGGTAGAGCAGCGGCTGGAACAGGTGGTGGTTGCGGCGGTCGAGCACGGTGACGCGCACGTCTGCGCGCCCGAGACGCTGCGCCGCGCGCAGGCCGCCGAAGCCCGCGCCGACGATCACGACGTGCGGCAAGCGGGAAGCGGCGTTGCCCTCGCGCGGCGGAGCGTTGCTGGCGTCGGACTGCACCGTCTGACCGGTATCACGGCGGGGTCGCTTGTCGAACGGGGCTCGGCGCGCTAGCTCGGGAGCATGCCCGGCGAGCTCAGCGTCCGTGATTTGAAGGCCCGCATCGATGCCGGCGACGCGCCGCTCGTGCTCGACGTGCGCGAGCACGAGGAGGTCGCGATCGCGAGCCTGCCCGGCGCGGTGCACATCCCGATGCAGGAGATCCCGGCGCGGCTCGGCGAGCTCGATCCCGAGCGCGAGATCGTCGTCGTCTGCCACCACGGCATGCGCAGCGCGCACGTCGCGGGCTTCCTCGAGCATCAGGGTTTCACGCGGGTGATGAACCTCACCGGCGGCATCGACGCCTGGTCGCTGTTCGTCGACCCGACCGTGCCGCGCTACTGACGTCCTCGCACGGTTGCTGCCGCCCGATCCTCCACCCGGGCGCGCGCGCGTCCTGACAATCGACGGCGTGCGCCTGCACGTCCTCGATCACGCGGGCGACGACCGCGACGGCAGCGATCCGCGACCGCCGCTCCTCCTCCTGCACGGCGGCATGGCGCACGCCCGCTGGTGGGATCTGGTCGCGCCCGCGCTCGCGCAGCACGCGCGCCCTTTCGCGCTCGACCGCCGCGGCCACGGCGACAGCGACTGGACCGATCCCGCGCGCTACGGCTGGGAGCGCGACCTGCTCGACATCGAGGAAGCGATGCGCACGCTCGCGCGCGAGCCGTGGACGGTGGTCGGACACTCGCAGGGCGGCTTCCTCGCCGTGCACCTCACGACGCGGCGCAACGTGCCGATCGAGCGCGTCGTGCTGCTCGACGTCCCGCTGAACCCCACGAGCCCGACGCTGCTGCGCGCCCGCCGCGCGCTGAGCCGCATCCCGCAGATCCGCTACTCCTCGCTCGAGAACGCGATGCGCCGCTTCCAGCCCTACCCTGCGCCGCACCGCGTCCCGGAAGAGATCCGGCTCTACCTCGCGCGGCACAGCTTCAAGCCGACGGCCGACGGCGGCTGGACCTCGAAGTTCCACTGGCAGATGCACCAGCAGCCGCGTCCCGGCCCGAGCCCGCTCGCCGATTTCGGCGAGCGTCTGCGCCGCGTCGAGGTGCCGACGCTGGTGCTGCGCGGCGAGCACTCGAGCATCCTGTCGCGCGAGGAGCACGCCGAGCTGGTCGCGCGCTTGCCGCACGGCGTCGGCGTCGAGATCGCCGACGCGACGCACAGCCTGCACGCCGAGCAGCCGGACGCGGTGGCGCGCGCCATCGCCCGCTTCCTCGCGGACCACGACGCTTGACGCGCCCGCTCCACGCGCCATCGGCGTCGTGCTACGCCTGACGGCGATGTCGCTCGCGGACAGACTGCAGGTCTATCTCAAGGAAAAGCTCGGCACCGACGTGCGCGTCGAGGGGCTCGCGCGCAAGAGCGGCGGCGCCTCGCGCGAGACGTATCTCTTCGACGCGCTCTGGAGCGAGGACGGGCGCGAGGTGCGACGCGGCTACGTGCTGCGCCGCGATCCGGTCGCGAGCGTCCTCGAGTCGGACCGCACGCTCGAGTACCGCGTGCTCGAAGCGGCGGGCGCGCTCGGCATCCCGGTGCCGAAGGTCTGCTGGCTCGAGCTCTCGCCCGAGCCGCTCGAGCGTCCGTTCTTCGTCATGGAGCGCGTCGAGGGCATGCCGACGCCGCCGACCTTCCCGGCCGCGTATCCCGCGGAGATGCGCGCGCGCACCGCCGCCGACTTCGTCGCCATCCTGGCGCGCATCCACGGCGCGGACTGGAAGAGCCGCGTCCTCGACATTCTCGACGACCCGGGTCCGGGGACCGAGGCGGCGCGGCGCGCGGTCGCGCACTGGCGGCAGATCTACGAGCAGGACCGCGTCGAGCCGCACCCGATCCTCGAGCGCGGCCTCGCCTGGCTCGAGCGCAACCTGCCCGCCACCGAGCGCACGACGCTCGTGCACGGCGACTACCGCAGCGGCAACTACCTGCACCTGCCCGACGGCAGCATCACCGCCATGCTCGACTGGGAGATGGCGCACTTCGGCGATCCGCACGAGGACCTCGGCTGGGCGACGATGCCCTACTGGTCGTGCGAGGGACGCGCGGGCGGGCTCGAGAGCACGGAGGAGATGCTCGCCCGCTACGAGCAGATCTCGGGCACGAAGGTCGACCGCGAGCGGGTGCACTTCTACCAGGTGCTCGGCACCGTCAAGATGGCGGCCATCTCGTTGACCGGCGTGCGCAGCTGCTGCGACGCCCGCAGCGCCGACCCGACCCTGCCGATCGTCGGCCTGCTGCTCGGACGGCTCTCGACCGAGCTGCTCGATCTGCTCGGCGTCGCACGCGCAGGAGGAGTGAAGTGACGCGTCCGGACCTCGCCGACATCCTGAGCGGCGTGCAGCGCCTGCTCGTGAACGACGTCGTTCCCGCGCTCGCCGACCAGCCGTTCCTCGCCGAGCAGGCGATGTATGCGAGCGTCGTCCTCGAGTACTGCAAGAAGACCTGGACACGCGCGCACCTCGCCTTCGCCGAAGAGCACGCCGACCTGCGCGCGACGCTCGAGACCGTGCTGCAGGCGCTGCGCGACGAGCCCGACGCCCGCGAGCTCTGCGCGACCGTCGCGCGCGCCCTCGAGGACGCGCGCTGCGACGTCGCGACCACCGCGCTCGACGTCGTCGCAGAGCACGCCCGGACGCTGCGCGGCGAGGTGAGCCGCGTCGTCGCCTGGCTCGGGGACCGGCCGGCCTCCACGCCCGCCACGCAAGCGGTCCGCGCCGCGACCGACGGCTACCTCGCGCGGCTCGCCGAGCGCCAGCAGCGCGAGCTACAAGCGCTGGGGATCTCCTGGTAGCGCCGCGAGCGCAACCGGCGCGCGAGGTACGTCATGCCCGAGTTCGCAACCGTCCGCTTCGAGATCGAAGGTCGCGTCGCGACGATCACGCTCAACCGCCCCGAGCGTCTCAACGCGATGAACCAGCAGATGAAGGACGACCTGCGCGCCGCGTGGACCATCGTCAAGGACGATCCCGACATCTGGTGCGCGATCGTCACCGGCGAGGGGCGCGCGTTCTCGAGCGGCGCCGACGTCGAGGCACTCGACTCGGGCGGCTTCAAGAAGCCCGACCGCTGGCGCGAGCTCGCGATGATCGACACGATCCGCGCGCTGCCGACGCCGCGGCGCATGGGCGTGATGAAGCCGGTGATCGCCGCCGTGAACGGGCTCGTGAACGGCGTCACGCTCGATCTGGTCACCGAGGCCGACATCCCGATCGCGTCCGAGCGTGCGCAATTTTTCGATTCACACGTGTCGATCGGCTACGTCTCGTCGCACGAGATGGTCAACATGGCGCGCCGCGTTCCGGTCGCGGTCGCGCTGCGGATGGCGCTGCTCGGCGCGAAGGAGCGCATGAGCGCCGAGCGCGCGCTGCAGGTCGGGCTGGTCACCGAGGTCGTGCCGCACGAGCAGCTGATGCCGCGCGCCCGGGAGCTCGCGGCGATGGTCTGCGAGAACGCGCCGCTCGCCGTGTGGGGCACGAAGATGGCGATCCTGCGCGGCCTCGGCCTGCCGATCGAGCAGGCGGAGGAAATCGCGGCCGGCTACCTCGAGGTCGTCGAGCAGAGCGAGGACCACGCCGAGGGTCCGCGCGCCTTCATGGAGAAGCGGAAGCCGGTGTGGAAGGCGCGCTGAGGCGCGCTTCGTCGACCAGCGCGCGCAAGCGCTCGGGCCCGACGTTGCCGCCGAGCACGCGCCCGTTCACCAGGAAGACCGGCGGCTCGACGATGCCGTAGCGCTCGGCTGCGGCGCTGTCCGCCGCGATCGCCGCCTGCGTCGCCGGGTCGTCGAGGCAGGCTGCGAACGCCGCCTCGTCGAGCTTCAGCTCACCTGCCCGTACGAGAACGTCTTCACGCGTCGGCAGCGACGGCGCGCTCGCGACCGCGTCCTGCATCTCCTGGAAGCGGCTCTGCGCGGCGGCGCAGCGCACCGCCGCCGCCGCGAGCGTGCCCTCCGGATCCCACTGCGGCAGGAGCGGCCGGACGCCGAGCGCGACGTCGGGCTCGCGCACGAGCTCGCGCGCGATCTTCCAGGCGCGGCGGCTCGGCTCGCCGCGGTAGCTCGTCAAGAATACGACGCGCACGCGCGGCTTCTCCGCCCCGAGGAAGCCACCGGGCCCCGGCGGCAGCTCGATGCGCGGCGGCTCGGGCTCGCGCAGCACGACCGTCACGCGGCGCTGGTCGCGCTGCTGGAGGAGAAAGCTTTCCTCCGCGGCGTGTCGGCGGCGGAACTCGAGGTACGGCCGGATGCGCTCGGGATGGAACTCGGCCTTCGAATTGCGCGCGCGGACCTCGCGCTCGAAGTGGCGCTCGATGTCCGCGTCGGTCACCGGCGGCGCCTGCGCGCGGATCTCCCCGCGCAGCGACTCGATCGTCAGGCCGCGCTCCGCGGCCGCGTCTCGCCACAGGAGCTCGTCGAGCAGCTCGTCGAGCTGGCGTCGACGCTCGCGCGAGAGCTCGCCCTCGAGCCGATAGATCGGCAGCGCGGCGCGCGCCTCGACGTCGCGCCGCAGGATCTTCCGTTCGCCGATCTCCGCCACGACGTCTTCCGGATCGCCGCCGCGGACGAGCACGTCGTCGCGCACCTCGGGCGGCGTTCGACCGCGCTGCGCGGCGAGGAGCTCCGCGTCGCGCGCCCGGCGCCGCTCGCGCTCGAGGTAGAAGCGCACCGCGGCGCGGTCGCGCTCGGGCGGTCCCGTGAGCTCGGCGGCGAAGCTCGCGAGCGCCGCGTCGACGTCCTTCTCCTCGACCGGCTGCGGCGTGGGCGTCGGCTGCGGAGCCAGCTCGAGCAGCGTCTCGTCGACCAGCGTCGCGAGCGTCGCGCGGCGCAGCTCGTCGAGCTCGAAGCGCAGGCGCGCGCACTTCTCGCCGCAGCGCTGATCCACCTCGGCGATCGCGACGGGCGTGCCGTCGACGAGCGCCGCAACCTCGGGGCCGACGCTCGCGGCGGGCGAGGCCATAGCTGCCGGAGACGACACGCGCGCGGGAGACGACGCAGGTGTCGGAGACGGCGCGGTGGCGGACGTCGCGGCGTGCGTCGCGCCCGCGAGCGCGAGCAGCAGCGCCGCCGCGGCCCCAGCGACCGGCGACACGGCGCGGGTCAGCTCGACGCCCCGAGCCGCGCCGCGAGGTCGTCCGGCCCGCCGGCGCGCGCCGCCGCCTCGCGCCGCAGCCGCGGCTTGTCGACCTTCTGCGTGCCGGTGCGCGGCACCTCGTCGGCCGGCAGCAGGAACAGGTGACGCGGCACCTTGTACGAGGCCATCTCGCGCTTGCAGTGCGCGAGCAGCTCGGCGGCGTCAAGCACAACGCCCGCCTTGGGCACGACGAAGGCGGCCGGGTTCTCGCCGCGCACCGGGTGCGGCACCGGCACCACGTAGGCCGCGGCCACGCCTGGCGCGCGCGCGAGGCAGGCCTCGACCTCCGCCGCGGCGACGTTCACGCCCGCCGTCTTGATGACCTCCTTCAGGCGTCCGTCGAAGCGCAGCGTGCCGCTCTCGTCGAAGCGGCCGTAGTCGCCCGTGCGGAAGAAGCCTTCGGCGTCGAACGCCTCCTCGCGCGGGACGCCGAGGTAGCCGAGCATCAGCGACGGACCGCGCACGAGCAGCTCGCCGACCTCGCCGGGCGCCCGCGGCGCGCGCGTCTCCGGGTCGACGACCCGCATCTCGACGCCGGGCAAAGGACGACCGAAGCCCCGCCGGCGCAGCTCCGGCGGATCCGTCGTGCGCGCGAGGCAGACCACCGTCGCGGTCTCGCTGAGCCCGTACGCGCCGACCGTCACGTGGTCGGGCGCGAGCAGCTTCTCCGCGGCGGGGCTGCTCGTGTAGATCCCCTTGCGCAGCGCGAGCTTGCGGCGCGGGAAGCTCTCGTGCTCGACCAGCGCCGGCGCGAGCTGCCAGCCGGCGTAGAACGTGATGCGCTCGCGCTCCATCAGGTCGAGCGCGCGCCCGGCTTCGAAGTGGTCCTGCAAGACCAGCGCGCCGCCGCGGGCGAAGCTCACCAGCGCGATGATGACGAAGCCGCCCGCGAAGAACATCGGCAGCGCGCCCCAGGCACGGTCGCTCTCCTCGAGGCCGAAGGCCGCGCTCGCGACCCAGGCCTGGTGCGTGAGCGCGCGGTGCGCGTGCAGCACCGCCTTCGGCTGCGCGGTCGAGCCCGAGGTGAAGAAGAGCACCGCGACGTCGTCCGGCGAGGCGGCGTCGAGCTCGCGCAGGCGCGCCACCGCGTCGCCCGGCGCGGGACGCACGACGTCGCGCCAGTCGCGCGCGCCCGCCGGCGTGACGCCGTCGGGCGCCACCGCGACGCGCGCCTCGAGCCGCAGCGGACGCTCCGCGTCGCGCGCGAGCTCGTCGAGCGTCGCCTGGTAGTCGTGCTTCAGAAAGCGCGGCGTGTAGACGAGGTGCGTGACCTCGGCGTGGCGCAGGTAGAAGGCGAGCTCGTTGGGCGTCGCCATGGTGTTGAGGCACACCGAGACCGCGCCGAGCGCCGACGCGCCGAACACGGTCGCGAAGAACTCCGGCCAGTTCGGCAGGAGCACGCCGAGCCGCGTGCCCGGTCCGACGCCGAGCGCGCGCAGGCCTTCGGCTGCGGCGACCGCTCGACGCGCGAGCTCGTCGTACGTCCAGCGCGTCTCGCCGCCGATCACCGCCTCGCGCGGGCCGAAGCGCGCCGCACGGTCGGCGAGGAACGCCGCCAGCGTGCGCGCGCGCGGGACGTCCTCTCGCAGCGCACGCTCGGCCGGATCGTGCTCGCGCGCGAGGTCCGTCATGCCCCGGTGAACTTCGGCGGCCGCTTCTCGGCGAAGGCGCGCACCGCCTCCTTGTGGTCCTCGGTCTCGCCGAGCGCGCCCTGCGTCCAGGCCTCCATCTCGGCGGCGTCGGCGAAGCTCGAGCGCGCCGCGTACTCGAGGATGCGGCGCGCGTTGGCGACCGCGAGCGGCGGCTGCGCGGCGATCTTGCGCGCGAGCGCCTTGGCGCGCTCGACGTCCTCGCCCGCCGGCGCGAGCTCGTCGACGAGCCCGATGCGCAGCGCCTCGTCGGCGAGCACCGGATCGCCGGTCAGCACCGCGCGCTTCGCCTGCCCCATGCCGACGCGGCGCACGAGCAGCCAGCTCGTCCCGCAGTCGGTGACGAAGCCGACGCGCACGAAGCTGAAGTGAAAGCGCGCCGACGGATCGGCGACCACGATGTCGCAGGCGAGCGCCCACGCGCACGCCATCCCCGCGGCCGGACCGTGCACCGCGGCGATCGTCGGCTTCGGGAAGTCGAGGATCTGCTGCGTGCGCTCGATCCCGTGCTTGCCGCGCTGGTGGCCGACGATCGCGGTGCGGCCGAGGCGGTCGGCGCGCCCCATCAGCTTGAGGTCCGCGCCCGCCGAGAACGCGTCGCCGACGCCGGAGAGCACGAGCGCGCGCACCGACGGATCCGCCGCGGCGAGCCGCAGGGCCTCGCCGGCCTCGTCGTTCATCTCCGGGAGCATCGCGTTCTTCGCCTCCGGACGGTTCCAGAGGAGGAGCGCGATGCCGTCCTCGACGCCGTAGCGGACGTACTGGAACTCGGGCATGCCGGACCTAGATCACGCCCTGCTCGCGCAGCCGCGCGCGCTCGTCCGCCGAGACGCCGAACTCCTCGAGCACCTCGTCCGTGTGCTGGCCGAGCGTCGGCGCGCCGCGCGTCACCGCGCCCGGGCTGCCCTGCATGCGGACCGGCGTGTTCAGGATCTCGATCTCGCCGCGCGTCGGGTGCGGCACCTTGACCAGCGCCTGGTTCACCTGCGTCTGCGGCATCTCGAAGACCTCGCGCACGCTGTTCACCTTGCAGGTCGGGATGTCGGCCGCCTCGATGCGCGCGATCCAGCTCGCGACGGTGTCCTTCGCGAAGATGTCGTTCAGGATGTCGATCAGCGCTTGCTTGTTCTTGACGCGGTCGCCCATGCGCGTGAAGCGCGGGTCCTCGAGCAGCTCCGGGTGACCGATCGCCGCGGGCAGGCGCTTCCAGAAGGCGTTGGTCAGGCAGGCGACGATGAAGTAGCCGTCGCTCGCCTTGAACGCCTGGTACGGCACGATGTCCGGGTGGCCGCTGCCGAACGGCTCGAAGTCCTTGCCGTCGACCCGCACCTTGAGCGCGACGTCGGAGAGCAGCGAGATCACGGCGTCGAGCATCGAGATGTCGATCTTCTGCCCCTTGCCGGAGCGCTCGCGCTCGTACAGCGCCGCGGCGACCGCGTACGCCGCGTAGATGCCGGTCGAGATGTCCGCGACCGGCGGCGCCGCCTTGACCGGCGGACGGTCGCCGCCCTCCCCCGTCAAGCCCATGATTCCGCCCGTCGCCTGCAGGATGAGATCCATGCCGGGCTTGTCCTTCATGGGCCCTTCGTGGCCGAAGGCGGTGATCGCGCAGTAGATCAGGCGCGGGTTGATCGCCGACAGCACGTCGTAGCCGATGCCGTGGCGGTCCATCACGCCGGGGCGGAAGTTCTCGAGCACGACGTCGGCGCGCGCGGCGAGGCGCTTCACGAGCTCGCGTCCCTCGTCGGTCATGAAGTCGAGCGTGATGCCGCGCTTCGAGCGGTTCAGGCCCCAGAAGTTGAGGCTGCCGATCTCGAAAGTGTCCTGGCCCTGCGCGTAGCGGATCGCGTCGCCGCGGCCGGGCTTCTCGATCTTGATGACGTTGGCGCCGAGATCGCCGAGCAGGGTCGTGGCCCAGGGGCCGGCCGCCTGATGGCTGAAGTCGAGCACGGTGATGCCCGCGAAGGGCGCGGGGCGCTTGCCGTTGGTGGTCTGTCGCTGGTCGCTCATGGTCCTCACAGTTGCTGCGCGCGTCCGCCGACGCGCGACCGGGAGCTCGGCGCGACGTCCGCCGTCGCGCGCGTCACCCGGCCAGCGAGCAGCAGCTCGCCTTCCTCGTCGATGTAGCCCAGATCGCCGGTGTGCAGCCAGCCGTCCCGCAGCACCTGCCGCGTGAGCCGCGGCGCGCGCAGGTAGCCGCGCATCACGACCGAGCCGCGGCAGACGATCTCGCCGCGCTCGCCGGGACGCAGCATCCGCCCCGTCGGGTCGGCGACGCCGACCACGAGCCCGGGGTGCGGCTTGCCGAGCGTGTCCGGCTTGCGAAATAGCGCGTCGTGGCGCGCCATCAGGATGCCGTCGGTGGTCTCCGGGTGGCCGTAGGACTGGATCAGCTCGGCGTCGGGGAAGCGGTCCGCGAGCTCGCGCTTGACGGTCAGCGGCAGGCGCACGTTGCGCAGCAGGATCTTCTTCACGCTGCGGATCGCGCGCCGCGGCAGGCGGCGGCGCTCGAGCAGCAGGCTCACGAGCTCGCTCGACAGCGAGAGGTCGGTGACGCGATGGTCCTCGATCGCGGCGAGCGCCGCGTCGACGTCCGCGCGTCCGAGCAGCGACGCGGAGCCGCCGGAGATGAGGCGCGACAGGACTTCCGCGACGAAGCCCGCGACGTCGTGCAGCGGGTGCGTCGCGAGCACGACGTCGTCGGGACCGTCGCCGCGGCCGCCGCTCACCCGCAGCGCGCTCGCGACGACGTTCGCGTGGCTGAGCACGATCGCGCGCAGCTCGCCGCCGGCGTCACTCGCGTAAGCGTGGAACGCGATCTCGTTGTCGCGGCCGCGCCCGCCGTCGTCGTCGCGCGAGGCGCGCTTCGGCACCGCGCGCGGCCGCCCGGGACGCCCCGCGGGCAGCAGCTCCGTGCCGCGCGACACGAGCACGACGGCCTCGGAGCCGACCAGCCGCAGCGCCTCCTCGACCCGCTCGACGTGCTCCTCGTGCGCGATCACGCAGCGCACCCGCGAGTGCCGGAAGCGGCGTGCGAGCTCGCTCGGCGCGAGCCGCGCGTCGAGCGGCACCGCCGTGCAGCCCGCCCGCCAGATGCTGAGCGTCGCCGCGACCAGCCCCGGAGAGCTGCTCATCACCTGCGCGACCGCGGCGCCCGCCGGGACGCTCGCGCGCAGCGCGCTCGCCTTCGCCGCGGTCAGATCCGCGAGACGCCCGAGCAGCACGCTGCGGTGGTGCCACTCGAGCGCGGCGCGCATCGGCTCGCGGCGCGCGCGGCTGGTGATGATCTCCTCGGCGGTGGGGAACGGCGCTGGCCGCATGGCGCGCTCGCCGCTCCCTCACGCGCTCACGACGCGCGCGGCCTTGTAGTCGAAGCGCGGTAGCGCGCCGCGCGGCAGCATCTCGACGTCGGCCACGATGCCGAGCCGCTCGGCGAAGCGCTCGACGATGCGCGTGCGCAGCGCCGCGACCGTGGCCGCGTCCTCGCTCGCGACCTCGACGCGCACCCGCAGCGCGCGCTCCGGCGTCCCCGACTTCGCGCGCACGAGCTGGTACTCGACCGACGGCGTCACGAGCTCCGGGAACTCGTACAGCAGCAGCGCGGCGTCGATCGGCAGGATCTCCTTGACGCGCCCGTCGTCGGTCGCGATCGGCACCGCATCGCTCACGCGGCCGTCGTAGAACAGCCGCCGGTGCGTCTCGCCGCACGGGCACGGATCGAGGTTCAGCGTGACCAGGTCCTCGAGGTCGTAGCGCAGCAGGAAGTTGTCCTTCTCGAGGATCGTCACGACCAGGTTGCCGCGCTCGCGATTGCCGACCGGCTTGCCGGTGCGGCGGTCGATCACGTCGACGACCACCAGGTCCTCGCACAGGTGCGCGCCGTCCTTCTCGGCGCACTGCGAGCCCAGCATGCCGAGCGCCTCGAGCCCGGCCGACACGGCGTCGAACTGCGACGACGGATGGTCGCCGGCCTTCTTGAAGTTGAGCTCGCGCTCGGGATCGATGCCCATGCGCTGCGCGGCCTCGTAGTACTTGACGCCGGCGTTGCCGAACAGGCGATACATGTCGGGCTGCAGGCGCCGCCACAGCCGGATCACGCGCTGCATGTGCTCCTCGCTCGCCGGCGGACCGCTCGGGATGTCGAGGCAGCCCATCGCCTCGACGCCGTGGCACATGTGCCAGCCGCCCGCGTAGAGCCCGTAGGGGTGCGCGTGCGCGAACTTCATCCCGGGCCTGAGCCCCCAGCGCCAGCGCGCGCGCGCCGACGCCGCGTAGTCCACCGCGAGATCCTTCTCGGTCCACACGATCAGCGTCGGGCGTCCCGACGAGCCGGTCGTCTGGCCGATGCGCACCCACGTCTCGGGCGCCGAGCCGCGGTAGTCGCCGAACGGCGGCGTCTGCGCCTCGCTCTCGCGCAGGTGGTTCTTGTTCAGCGTCGGGATGCGCGCGAGGTCGTCGAGCGTCGCGACGTCGCGCGGATCGCGGATGCCGGCGGCCTCGAGGTGACGGCGAAAGAGCGGGATCGGCTGCGCGAAGGTGCGCTCGATCTGCCGACGCAGGCGCTCCTCCTGCAGCCGACGCAGCGCCTCGCGCGGCATGGTCTGCACCTCGGGATCGAACAGCGGCTGATCGGCGGGGGGCATGCGCAGCGCGGACGGCATCTCGCTCCTCTCCTTCGCGGCGCGCTAGGCGGCGTCCTTGCCCTTGGTCACGATGGCGCGCGTGAACGCCGGGCCTGCGGCCTCCGCGGGGACGTCGTCCTCGGCGCACAGCTCGACGTCCATCTGGATCAGCAGCGCGCCCTTGACGTTCGCGGCGATGCGCCCGGCGAGCTCGCGTCCCGCGTCGCTGCCGACGAGCGCCGCGTCGCGCACGCCGACCCGCAGCGTCGCGCGCTCGAAGCTCTCGCCCGGGCGCTGCTCGACGACGACCTGGAAGCGTCCGGTGCCGGGAAAGCGCGCCAGGTAGTCCGCGACCGCGATCGGGTGGATCAGCACGCCCTTGATCTTGCGGATCGCGCCGACCTGCCCGAAGAAGTCGACGCGCGGCGCCGGATTGCCGCACGGGCAGTCGCCCTCGCGCAGCTTGTAGGCGTCGCCGGGCGCGTAGCGTACGAGCGGCAGCGCGCGCGGCCCGAGGTGGGTCGCGATCAGCTCGCCGACGCCGCCGGGCTTCGCGGGCTCGCCGGTCGCGGGATCGAGGAACTCGAAGAACAGGTCGTTCGCCGAGAGGTGCATGCCCTGGTGCGCCTTGCACTCGCCGGCGACCGGTCCGATCTGCGCCTCGCCGATGTGGTCGAAGAGCTCGATGCCGAACGTCTCGCCGAGCTCTTCGCGCAGCTCGGGCGTGAGCTTCTCGGCGGTCGAGAAGCCGAGGCGGTAGGACAGGTCGCGCCGCGGGTCGAGGCCCTGCTCGCGCGCGACCACGCCGATCTGGCGCAGGAAGCTCGGCGTGCCGGCGTACACGCTCGCGCCGTAGGCGCGCGCGACCTGGATCTGCATCTCGGTGTTGCCGACGCCGCCGTTGATCACCAGGCAGCCGTACTCCTCGAACGCGCGGTGCAGACGCAGCCCGCCGGGCATCAGGTGGTAGTTCAGCGTGACGTGCGCGACCTCGCCGCGGCGCACGCCCATCGCCGCGATCTCCTCGACCAGCGCCGGCGTGCCGCCGCGCTCCGCGGCGATGCGCGGGATGAAGATCGGACCCGGCGAGGTGTGGATGCTCGCGAACTCCTCGCGTCCGACCGCGAGCAGGTTGCCGAACGGCGGCTGCTCGCGCTGGCTGCGCACGAGATCGGCCTTGCGCAGCACCGGGATGCGGCGCAGCGCGTCGGGATCGATCCGCGCCGGGTCGACGCCGGCGGCCTCGAAGCGATCGCGGTAGAACGGCACGCGCTGCGCGACCCAGGCGAGCGTCTCGCGCAGGCGCTCGAGGCTTCCGGCGATCACGTATCGCTCGCTACAATCTCTGCTTCGGGGCCGCAACCGGTTGCGCGCTCGCTGCGATGCGCAACACGCCGCGCTCGCCGTTCAGCTCGCCGACCACGGCTGCGCAGACGCTCGCGCGCGCGAGCTCGGTCGTCACCCGATCGAGCGCGCTCGGCGGCACGGCCGCGAGCAGACCGCCCGAGGTCTGCGGGTCGCACGCGAGCTCGAGGCGCGCGCCGCGCTCGGGGGCGCGCGCAGCGTCCTCGAGCACGGCGTCGGCGAGCAGCGCGCGCGTCGCGTCGTGCGCGCTCGACCGCCAGCCGAGCGCGAGCAGCTCGAGCGCGCCCGGCAGCGGCGGCAGCGCGTCGAGCCACAGCGTCGCGCCGACGCCGCTCGCGCGCAGGATCTCGCGCAGGTGTCCGACGAGGCCGAAGCCGCTCACGTCCGTGCAGCAGCGCACGCCCGCCGCGCGCAGCGCACGCGACGCGGCGCCGTTGTCCTCGCGCATCGCGGCGAGCGCCGCATCGACCCAACGAGCCGGACACTCGCCGGCGCGCGCCGCGGCGAGGATCACCGCGGTGCCGAGCGGCTTGGTGAGCAGCAGCAGGTCGCCGGGACGCGCGCCGCCCTTGGTCAGCGCGCCGTCACGAGCGACCGTGCCGTGCACCGAGAAGCCGACGAGCCGCGCGGGCGCGAGCAGCGTGTGCCCGCCCGCGAGCGCGACGCCCATGCGGGCGAAGGCGTCGCGCGCGCCGTCGAGCACCTGACGCAGCTCGGACGCGGCGGCGCGCGCGTCGCCGTCGGGCAGCGCGACCAGCGCGAGCGCCGCCGTCGGCTCGCCGCCCATCGCGAACACGTCGCTCGCCGCGTTGACCGCCGCGATCTCGCCGACCGTGCGCAGGTCGGCGAGAAACGGCGGGAACAGGTCGACGGTGGTGACGACGTCGCGCGCGCCGTCGTGGCGCAGCACGGCGGCGTCGTCGGGCGCGTCGAGCCCGATCGCCACCGCAGCGTGCGCTTCGGGCGGCAGATCGCGCAGGACGTAGCCGAGCACCTCCGCGCCGAGCTTCGCGGCGCAGCCGCCGCACGGCTCCATCTCCATCATCCCGTCGTGCGGCGGCGGCCGCAGCGCCGACGCCCGCGGCGGCGCGTGCTTCTCGACGAAGCGGCGGTCGATCCAGTCCTTGAGCCACCACCAGCGACGTCCGTGCGAGGCCCACCTGCCGCGGTTCAGCAGCGCGCGGCGGTCGCCGGTCGAGAGCAGCGTCAAGAACTTCTCTTGCGGGCGGTAGCGTCGCAGGCGTCCGCGCCCGGTCGCGGCGACGACGAGGTTGTGCGTCAGCACCGGTCCCTGACGGACGGCGTGCACGCCCGCCCGCGGCACCCAGGGCGCGCTGCGCAGGACGCCGCAGTCGCCGGTGGCGAACACGGAAGGCTCGTCGACCGAGCGCAGCTCGTCGTCGGTCACGAGAAAGCCACGCTCGTCGCAGGCGAGGCCCGAGGCGGCGACGAACGGCAGCCCCTCGGCGCCGGTCGCCCAGACGACGAGGTCGGCGGCGAGCACGCTTCCATCGGCGAGACGCACACCTCCCTCGCACGGCTCGACGGCGCCGACGTTCGTTCGCAGCTCGATGCCGTAGCGCGGTGCGAGGCGCGCGACGAGTCGCTGCGCGCGCGCGCACGCGCCCGAGGGCACCGCGGCGTCGCGTTCGAGCAGCGTGACCGCGAAGCGGCTCCGCTCCGGCAGGCGGCTGCGCAGCGCGAACGCGATCTCGACGCCGCCCGCCCCGCCACCGACGACGGCCGCGGACGCGCGTCCTGCGTCGAGCGCGTGCTCGACGAAGCGGCTCAGGCGCTCGGCAGCGTTCTCGATCGGCTTGATCGGCACGACGTGCGCGAAGCGCTGGACGTCCTCCGTCCCCGCCGGTCGCGCGCCGACGTCGAGCGACAGCACGTCGTACGGCAGGGCTCCGCGCTGCTCGAGCTCGATCGTGCGTCGCGCGGGGTCGAGCGCGCACACCCGATCCGGCAGGAACGCGGCGCCCGCGCGCGCGGCGAGCGCGGCGACGTCGATGTGCACGTCCTCGTCGGTGTAGAGCTGCGCGAGCCAGCCCGGGATCATGCCAGTGTAGACCGCCGTGCGCCGCGGGCTGACGACGATCACCTCGACGTCGTCGAGCGGGCTGCGCGCCAGCATGCGCAGCACGTGCACGTGGCTGTGACCGCCACCGGCGAGCACGAGACGGCGGCGGACGCGCGGGCGCGCGACCGCGGTGCGGCGCGCCCCTCGCACGCTACGGCTGCGCTGCCGAGGCCGCGGCGAGCGCGGCAGGTCGCGGCGCGTCCGTTCTGCACGCGTCAGCTCTCGTGCGAGGCATGATCGCCGGCATCGGGGGCCGAGCTCTCGCCGCCGGACGCGCTCTCAGCGCCACGCGCGGCGTCGCCGCCGGACGACGCGTCGCCGGCGCTCGCGGTGCCGCTCGCCGTCGAGGCTTCGCCTTCGCCCGTCGAGGCTGCGCCGCTCGCCGAGGCTTCCGCGCCCGCCGAGCCGTTGTCGCGCGCGCCGCCGCGCCGTCCACGGCGCCGGCGCCGACGCCGTCGGCCCGGCTTCGCGGCGCCCTCGCCACCCGTCGCCGCGGCCGACGTCTCGCCGCTCGCCGCAGCGCTCTCGCCGTCGCCCGTCGCGGCCGTGGCGGCTCCGGTCTCGGCCGTGGCCGTCGCGCCGGTCGCCTCGGTCGTGCCGGCGGCAGCCTGCCCCTTTGCGCGCCGACGCCGACGACGGCGCTTGCGCGGCGCCGCTGCGCCCTCGCCCGCCGCTGCGGGTGCGGCCTCGGTGCCCTCGGCGGCCGGCGCCGCGGCCTCGCTCTCGACTGCGGCCGGACGCGGCTCGCGTCGCTCGTCGCGACGTCCGCCACGCTCACGCCCGCGCCGCTCGCCGCGGCCGCCGTCCTCCGAGCGCCGACGCGGCTGCCGCGGCGGCTCCTTGTAGGGCACCAGCATGTCGTCGTCGGGGAAGTCGTACGGCAGCTTGAAGCCGATCAGCTTCTCGATCGCCTCGAGGCCCTCGACGTAGTCCTCGCACGCGAGCGAGATCGCCTTGCCCGAAGCCCCGGCGCGCGCCGTGCGACCGACGCGGTGGACGTAATCCTCGGGGTCGAGCGGCAGGTCGTAGTTGATGACGTGCGTCACGCCGTCGATGTGCAGGCCGCGCGACGCGACGTCGGTCGCGATCAGGATCGGCAGGCGTCCCTCGCGGAAGTCCTCGAGGATCTTGAGACGCTTGCGCTGGTCGATGTCGCCGGTGATCTGCTCCGCCTCGATGCCGTTCGCGGCGAGCGTGCGACAGAGCTGGTCGGCGGTGCGGCGCATGTTGACGAAGATCAGCGTGCGCTCGGCGCCCTCGCGCTGCAGGAGGCCGAACAGCAAGCCGAGCTTCTCGTGCTTGCCGACGTGGTAGAGTTTGTGCTCGACGCGCTCGGCGGTGACCTGCTCGGGGTTCACCTCGACCTTCACCGCGTCGTTCATGAACATGTAGGCGAGCTCCATCACGTCGTGGGACAGAGTCGCCGAGAACAGCATGGACTGACGCTGCTCGACCGGGGTGCAGCGCCGCAGCAGGAAGCGCAGGTCCTTGATGAAGCCCATGTCGAACATGCGGTCGGCTTCGTCGATGACCAGGACCTCGACGGCGTTGAGCCGGTAGACGCCCTGCTTCCAGTAGTCGATCAGACGCCCCGGGGTGCCGACCAGCAGGTCGACGTCCTGCCGCAGGTTCTCGCGCTGCTTCTTGTAATCCACGCCGCCGTAGACGGCCTGGATGACGAAGCCGCACTCGGAGCCGAGCACCTCCGCGTCCTTGGCGATCTGCACGGCGAGCTCGCGGGTCGGAGCGATCACGAGCGCGCGCGGCGCGGCGGGCTTGCGCGGCTTGCCGTGCTCGAGGAGGCGCGTGAAGACCGTGATCAGGAAGGCGGCCGTCTTGCCCGTGCCGGTCTGGGCCTGACCCGCGACGTCGCGTCCGGCGAGCGAGAGCGGCAGGATCTTCGCCTGGATCGGCGTCGCGTGCGTGAAGCCGGCCTTGCGGATGCCGGCACGCACCGGTTCCGGCAGCGGAAGGGCGTCGAACGGCAGCCGGTTTTCCGTGGATTCGGCGGCGTCCTGCGCGGCCGCTTGGGTGTCCGTGGCTGTGCTCATCGAGTGCGGGAGACGCCTCTGGCTGCAAGCGTCATCCTTCGACCCGTAGCAGACGCCGTACCACCGATCCACGCACCATCCGCGCCCGTCGGCGCGGGCAGAAGCCGCGCGCGCGGCGGCTCGTCAGCGCGCGCGCTCGGCGATCCAGGCGGCGATGCGGCCCGTGAGCTCCGGCCCCTCGGGCTCGTTCAGGATCTCGTGGCGCAGCCCGGGCAGGATCTCGAGCCGCTTGTCCGACGACGCGGCGCCCGCGTACAGGTCCTCGCTCGCCTGCGGCACGACGAGCTGGTCGTCGCCGCCGTGCAGCACGAGCAGCGGCAGCGTCAGCTCGGGGAAGCGCGCCCGCACCGCGCGCGCGCCCGAGGTGAGCGCGCGCAGCGTCTCGCGCTTGAACGGCCCGCGGTAGTTGAGCGGGTCGCGATCGTAGTCCTCCGCGACCCGCGGATCGCGCGACAGCAGCTCCGAGGAGAGCACCACCTCCGGCAGCGGGTCGAGGTCGAGCAGCGGCTCGAGGGCCGACGGGTCGCCGACCGCCGCGCCGGAGAGGATCAGCCCCGCGAGCTCGCCCTGACGCTCGAGCGCGAGCGCCGTCGCGACGAGGCCGCCCATGCTGTGCCCGAGCACGAAGAGGGCCAGCGCCGGACGCGCCGCACGCGCGCGCTCGAGAAGCAGCGACGCGTCGCGGACCAGCGCATCGAGCGACGGCACGCTCGCGCGCTCGCCGCTCGACGCGCCGTGCCCGAGCAGGTCCATCGCCCACGCCGCGACGCCCGCGCCAGCGAGCTGCGCGCCGACCTTCTCGTAGCGCCCGCCGTGCTCCGCGTAGCCGTGCACGATCACGAGGCTCGCGTGTGCCGGCTCCTTCGGCGGCCACCAGCGCAGCAGGCGATGTCCTGCCTCGACGGCGATCGTCTCCGTACGGCTCTGCGACGCGCGCTCCTCCGTCGTCATGGTTGCCCTCCCCCGGCGTTCGTCGGCGCCGCTCCGGTCTTGCCCTTCAGGCGCGCCACGATGCGATTGCCGATGTCGCGCACCTGCGGCGCGAGCTGCGGATCGTCGCCCGGCGCGTCCCCGTAGCGCGCGAGACGCTCGGCCTGCGCGGGCGTGAAGTGATCGGGCTCGGCGGCGAGCGCCGCGACGTCGAGCAGCGCGAGCGCACGCAGCTTGCGCTCGGGCAGCGACAGCGCGCGCACCAGCGCGTCGGCGGCACGACCGACGTCGGGCTCCGCCCCGGCCGTCGGATGCACCGCCGCGAACAGATCGCGCAGCACCGCGCGCGTCGCCTCCCCGACCTCCGGACCGTCCAGCACGATGCCCGCGCCGGCCGGCTGCACCGAGAGCCAGCGCGTGCCGCTGTCGTGCGACGTCCGGCGCACGAGCACGATCGCGTCGGCCAGCGCCGCGTAGCGCAGCAGCGGCGCCTCCTGCTCGAGGACGAAGCCGCCGCTCGGTCCCTCGCCGGCGATCGTGTCGCGCGCGAGGAACGGCGTCGACGCGTGCTGCGGGTCGCGCGCGCGCGTCGCCTCGACCGAGCGCGCCAGCACGACGCCGTCCGCGGCCTGCAGCATGCCGACCAGGCTCGAGGCCCCGCTCGGGCGCAGGTGCGCGTCGCCGAGCGCCGCGGCAAGCGCGACGACCGCGAGGATCACGACGATCGCGACGGCGGCGCGTGTTGCTCGACGCGCGCTCAAGGCAGCGCCGCGCACGCCGGCTCGTCGGCCACCGCGCCCGGACCGCGCAGCAGCTCGACGGCCGTGCAGGTCACGTAGCTCGCCGCCTCGACGCCGACCGACAGCACCTCGTGGTAGTGCGTCGGCACCCGACGGCGCGGGTAGCGCGTGTCGTACTCGCGGCCGTCGCACGGATCGACCGCCTCGTCGAACAGGTTCGCCGGGTAGAAGTCGTAGCCGGGCACGATGTAGCCGAGCTCGTCCGGCGAGAGCCCGAGCACGAGCTTGAACGGAGCGTCCATCGCGTCGCGGATCGCCGGCTCCGCGGGACGCCCGGTGTCCGCCGCCGGGCAATCGGTGCGACGGTGGGTCGCGACGCCGAGGTAGAGCTCGGGGAAGACCTCGCCGGGAACGGTCACGATCTGCACCTGCGGCGCGCCGGCGGCGTCGGCGAGCGTGATCGCGTTCTGCTCGAGGATGCCGCACAGGCCGGTCGCGCCGGGGCAGTTCGCGGGGTCGTAGATCTCCGGGTCGAGGTCGAGGAGGCCGACCGAGCGTCCGAGCTCGAAGGTCGCGTTCGACGACGCCGCGCGCTTGATCGAGCTGCGCACCGTGACGCTCGCGACCTCGACCGTCTGCGCGCTCTCGAGCCCGCGCGCGATCACGTCGCCGACCAGGCGTCCGATGCGCTCGGTGCGCGGGAAGCCGATGTCGTCGCGCGTGTCGAACTCGTTCGTGCCGTCCGGATTGCGCGCGTCGGCGCCGCCGACGCAGGTGTCGCCGACGATCTCCGCGGCGCCAAGGTCCGCGGAGAAGTACACCGCCGTGCCGCCGACGCGGCGCTCGACCTCGTCGCGGATGTAGTGCGGGAAATCCGAGGTGATGAGCTCGTTCTCGCTCTCGAGCGACTCGGGGTGCGTGCCCCAGTTGAGCAGCGTCGCGATCGTTCCGTCCGCGCCGTCGAACGCCAGCGCGCGCAGCTCGTCGTCGAAGATCCAGGGCGGGCGGCAGCCGGTCCGCACCTGCAGGCCCTTGAGCTCCGGGCTCTGCGTCGCGTCCGTGCGGAACGCGCGCACGCGCTCGACCGGCTGCAGATTCGACGCGGCCAGCGAGATCGCGCGCGCCACCTGGCGGTCGACGAACGCGAGGTAAAGCGGAAACTTGCCGTCGATCAGCGTGTCCGGCCCCCACAGCCCGATCGCGTCCGGTCCCTGGTGGTTGTGCGTGCTCGCGTGCACGAAGTGCGTGATGCCGAGCGCCGGATCGACCATCGCCTCGGCGTGCGCGAAGCCGTAGTAGCTGCCGTGCTTGAGCGTCCCGACGAGATCGACCGAGGTCAGCGCGAGACGCGTCGTCCCGTCGTCGAGCACGATGCTGCGCGCCCAGAGATCGTCGTGGCAGCCGAGCGCGATCCGGTCCGCGCCGAAGCCTGCCATGTAGGTGCCGTCGTACTTGCCGCGCGACTGCGGATCGAGCGCGTCGTTGCGTGGGTCGTCGGTGAACGGCTCGCCGACGTCGTAGCGCCCGTTGCCGTTCAGGTCGTCGTAGAGCTCGCCCCAGACGCCGGTTGCGGTGACCGGACCGTCCCACTCCGGATGGTCGCCGCACGGCGTGATCGGCACCGCCGCCACACCGACGCGAAGCGTGCCCGTGCTCGACGACGAGCGGTCCGAGCACGCGGCGGCGAGCGCCGCACAGCAGACGACGAGAACGAGGCGCGTGAGCGTGCTCTTCATCGCCCCCGGTTAGCCGCGTCGATGGAGAACGGTCAAGCGAAGCGCTACGGCTCGAGGCGAGCTTTCGTTGGAGGTGACGAGATGGCGCTGCAGAAGCTGGATGCGGCCGAGGTCGAGCGCCGGCTGAAGACGCTTTCCGGCTGGACGCTCGAGGGCGGCAAGCTGCACCGCGAGTACCGCTTTCCCGACTTCGTCGCGGCCTTCGGCTTCATGGCCGCCGTGGCGCTCGTCGCCGAGCGGATGAACCACCACCCCGAGTGGTTCAACGTCTACGGCACCGTGCGCGTCGACCTCACGACGCACGACGCGAGCGGCATCTCGGCGCGCGACTTCGAGCTGGCGGAGCGGATGGAGGAGCTGGCGCGCCGCCACGGCGCGGCCTGAGCTCGCGCGTCGGGACGTCCGCCGTGCGCGAGCGGGTCAGCGCTCGGACGCGCGCACCGCGAGCCAGGTGACGAAGCCGACGACGGCGATCTGCACCTCGGTCACGATCACGCCGCGCCACTCCCCGGTCGTGTAGCCGGTGTGCAGGAGCAGCAGCGTCGCGGCGACGACGGCGATCAGCACCCACGTCGAGGGCGCAACCTTCCTCTCGCGCGCGACGTTCGCTTGCCCGCTCGCCTTGGCCGCCATCGTGCCGCCTCTAGCAGACCGCCAAGTCGGGAGCGACGCCGAGCCGCGCGATGAAGCCGTCGTGGCCGCGGGCGCGCAGCGCCGCGAGCAGCGCTTCGCCGTCGTCCGGGGGCAGCGCGATGATCGCGCCGCCGCCGCCCGCCCCGGTGAGCTTCGCGCCGAGCGCGCCGGCGGCGAGCGCATCGTCGACCAGCGCGTCGAGCTCCGCCGTCGAGACGCCGCACGCGCGCAGCAGGCCGTGGTTCATCGTCATCAGCTCGCCGAGCCGCTTGCGGTCGCCGCGCAGCAGCGCGTCGCGCGCCGACGCGACGAGCGCGCCGACCGCCGCGAACACCGGCTGGTAGACCTCGGGCGCGTCGGCCGCGCGCTGGCGCAGGCTGCCGACCGTGCTCGCCGTCGTGTGCGGCGTGTGCGACAGGAGGACGAGCAGCGGCAGCGGCTCGGGGAGCGCGAGGCGCTCGTGTCGCGGTGGCTCGCCGCCGCGTCCGATCTCGAACCAGAGCACGCCGCCGTAGGTCGCAGCCGTGCTGTCGACGCCGGACGGCGTGCCGTGAAAGAGCTTCTCGATCTCGTGCGCGTGGCGCGCGACGGCCTCGTCGGCGAGCTCGTGGTCGACGCTCGCCGCGAGCGCGCGCAGCAGCGCCACCGCGAGCGCCGCCGAGCTGCCGAGCCCCATCGCGACCGGGAGATCGCCCTCGACCTCGATCCGCAGCGCGTCCGGCGCGACGCCGCAGCAGCGCGCCGCGAGCTCGACCGCAGAGTGGAGCCGCGGGTCGGCGAGATCCGGCGGCAGCGTCGGCTCGTCCGCCGCGCGCGGCGCGACGGTCACGCGCACGCCGCGCTCGACGGCCGCGACGATCGCCGGCTGCCCGTGCACGACGACGTGCTCGCCGAGCAGGATCACCTTGCCCGACGCCGCAGCGCTGGCGAGCCGCAGCGGCGGGACGGCGGCGTCGCGCTCGCTCACGACGTGGGGCGCGCCGCGGATGCGCCGCTCCGCCCGGCACGCGCGGCGAGCAGCTGACGGGCGCGCTCGATCTTGATCTCGCCCGACGCGATCAGCGCCTCGGCGATCGCCTCGACCTCGTCGGGAGCCGCGCCGGCCGCGGTCGCGACCGCACGCGCGTGACGCGACATGTGACCCTTCTGGATGCCCTCGGTCGCGAGCGCGCGCAGCGCGGCGAAGTTCTGCGCGAGACCGACCGCGGCCATGATCTCCGCGAGCTCGCGCGCCCCACGGACACCGAGAAGCTTGAGCGCGAGGCGTGCGCGCGGGTTGCCGTCGACGGTGGCGCCGACCGTGCCGACCGCGAGCGGCAGCTCGATCCGGCCCACGAGCGCGTCCCCCTCGACGCGCCAGGTCGCGAGCGCGCCGTAGTGTCCGTCGCGCGACGCGTACGCGTGGGCGCCGGCCTCGAGCGCGCGCCAGTCGTTGCCCGTCGCGAGCGCGACCGCGTCGATGCCGTTCATGATGCCCTTGTTGTGCGTCGCCGCGCGGTACGGATCCGCCTCGGCGAACAGGCTCGCGAGCTCGACCGCGGCCGCGACCTCCGCCCCGGAGCGTCCCGGCATCTCGAGGTCGGCGTGCCGGTAGCGCACCGTCGCGCGCGCCTTCCGGCGATCGGTGAGGTTCGACAGGATGCGCAGGTGCGGCGTCCCGCCGGCGATCTCGGCGACGAGCGGCGCGGTCTTCTCGGCGATCGTGTTGATCGCGTTCGCGCCCATCGCGTCCCCGACCTCGACCAGCAAATGCACGACGACGAAGGTGCGCCCGAGCGGCGCCTCGATCACGCGCGCCTCGACGCCGCGCGCGCCGCCGCCGCGCCTCGCCATGCCGGGCTCGACCTCGTCGACGCGCGCGCAGATCCGCGCAGTGGCCTCGCGCAGGCGCTCGCACGCAGCCTCCGGATCCGACACGTCGACGAGCTGGATCTGGGCGATCATGCACGGCGGGTCGGACTCGGCGACGAAGCCGCCACCGCCGCGCGCGAGCCGCGCCGCGTTGCTCGCCGCGGCGATCACCGACGGCTCCTCGGTGACCATCGGCACGAGCACGTCGCGTCCGTTGACCACGAAGTTCAGCGCCACGCCGAGCGGCAGGGCGTAGACGCCGATCGTGTTCTCGGTGAGCCTCGCCGCCGTCGCGAGCGGCAACGGCGCCTCGGAGAGCAGCGACGCCCGCTCCTCGTCGGTGAGCCCGGCGACCCTCGAGATCAATGCTTGACGCTCGGCGACCGGCAGGCTGTGAAATCCAGGAATGCGCGACTCGCGACGATCGCTCACGATCCTCTCCTCCGTCTCAGCGGGCGGCGACCGGGTTGCCAGCGCTCGAGCGTCGGACCGATGACCGTCGGCGCGCGACGCAGATCCGCGAGCGTGCGGCTGCCCGTGAGCAGCATGGCCATGCGCAGCCCCGCGATCACGCCGTCGATGAAGGCGCGCGCCGCCTCCGCCCCGCCCTCGCGGTACGCCTGGTAGACCGGCAG
Source organism: Candidatus Binatia bacterium (assembly GCA_036563615.1). Lineage (NCBI taxonomy): Bacteria > Candidatus Binatota > Binatia (SeqCode) > Binatia bacterium. The sequence continues at coordinate 46,901 of DATCMB010000020.1, read as the reverse complement.
CGCGAAGCCGACCAGGCTCGCACCGAGCGCGATCGCCTTCGCCGCGTCGAGGCCGTCGCGGATGCCGCCGCTCGCGATCGTCTGCACGCCGATCCCGCGCAGCTGCAGCAGGCTCGCCGCCGTCGGGATGCCCCAGTCGCGGTACAGGTCGCCGAGGCTCGAGCCCCGCGGCGTGCGCAGCGCCTCGATGCGCACCCACGATGTCCCGCCGGCGCCCGACACGTCGATGTGCTTGACGCCCGCCGCGCGCAGGCGGAGCGCCACCTCGCGCGACACGCCGCAGCCCGTTTCCTTGGCGACGATCGGGACCTCGAGCTCGCGACACAGGCGGCGGAAGGTCCGCGTGCCGTCGCGGAAGTCGCGGTCGCCCTCGGGCTGGATCAGCTCCTGCGCGACGTTCAGGTGGAGGCAGAGCGCGTCCGCGGAGATCGCGGCGATCAGCGGCTCGAGCTCCTTCGCGGTCATCTCCCGCGCCTGCGCGAGGCCGATGTTGGCGAGCAGCACGGTCGTCGGCGCGAACTCGCGAATCCGGTACGTCCACGCCGACTCGGGTCGCTTGTGCATCGCGCGCTGGCTACCGAGACCGAACGCGATGCGCGTCTCCTCGGCGATGCGCGCGAGGTCGCGGTTGACCGCGAACGCTTCCTCGGTGCCGCCGGTCATCCCGGTGATGACCAGCGGCGCCGCGAGCTCCTTGCCGAGCCAGCGGGTGCGCAGGTCGATGTCGTCGACCGCGAGATCGGGGAGCGCGTCGTGCACCAGCTCGACCTGCTCGAACAGCGTGCTCTTCTCCGCCGCCTCGACGTCCTCGCGTATGCACAGGTCGAGGTGCGATTGCTTGCGCGCCGCCACGTCGTCGTGCGCGACCGCCTTCGCCTCGCCGCGATGTCTCATCGTGTCTCCTCGAGCCGTGCGCCGTCGGTGTCGAGCGTCGCGTCGAGCGGCTGCAAACCGGCCTCGCGCCAGGCGGCGCGCAGACGCTCGCGCAGGCCGTCCGGCACGATCGCGATCGCGCAGTCGCCGCCGCCGGCTCCCGACGGCTTCACGACCGCGCCGAGCGCACGCCCGACGGCGCTCGCGCGGCGCAATGCTGGATTGAAGATCCGGATCGACGTGACCGCACCGAGCCGCTCGAGCAGCCGCCCAGCGGCGTGCAGCGCCCCGAGCACTCGCGCGGGATCGCCGCTCGCGCAGCCGTCGCGGAAAGCGTCGACCGCCGCCGCCATGCCGGCCGTCCAGGCGCGGAGCGACGCGGCGCTCGTCTCGTCTTCCGAGAGCTTCGCGACGAAGCGCGCGACGCGCGGTCCGGTCGCGCACGCGGTGCCGGTCGCGACCATCTCGAGCGCGAACTCATTCGGAAGCGTGAGGTGGGTGAAGCGCGGCGGCGGCGTCTCGCGCACGCGTCGCACGCAGTCGCTCACGTCGCGCGGCACGTCGCGTCCGTCGAGCCCCGCGGTCCAGACGAGGCCGCCCACGGTGCAGCAGACGACGTCCGCGCCCGAGCCGCCGCCCTGAACCAGACGGTGCGCGTACACCGCGGTGGCGGCGCGCTCGCGCGCGCCACGCTCGTCGTCGAGGCGACGCCCGGCGAGCGCGTGCAGCGCCGCCACCGTCGCGGCGCTGACCGCGGCGCTGCCGCCCAGCCCGGTCTTCTCCGTGCCCCGATCGAGCTCGCTCTCGGTGTCGATCTCGACGTCGACCTCGCGCAGCTCGAGCGTCCGCGCCGCGACGACGGCGGCGCCGGCGACGAAGCGCACGTCGGCGGGAAGATCGTCGAAGCGCTCGGTCGCGAACGAGCAGCGGACGGACTCCGCGCCGCGGCGCACGTACACGTGGCCGGATCCGCGACGCGCGCGTGCCCGCACGCGCAAGCGCCGCGACACCGCCGCGACGACAGCGGGGCCGCCCGCGACCACGCCGTACTCGCCGGTCACGAACAGCTTTCCCGGCGCCGACACCGTCACCTCCATGGAGCGGCGCCCTGCTTCATCTCCACGCCCGCTCCGGGCGCGCAGCGCAGGACGCGCAGCACCCCGGGCACGGCGCGCAGACGCTCGGCGACGGCGTCGGCGTCGCGCGCGGCGCACAGCACCTTCACCTGCGGCCCGGCGTCGATCGTGAACCAGCAGCCGATGCCCTCGTCGCGCGTGCGCCGCACCGCGTCCATCGCGGCGAGCGTCGCAGGCGACCAGAAGAAGACCGGCGGCCGCGCGGCGAACGACGTCGCGTGCATGCGCAGGCAGTTCTCCTCGGCGATCCGGCCGACCGTCTCGAGGTCGCGCTCGGCGATCGCACGCCGCATCGCGGCGAGGTCCTCTTCCTGCGCGTCGAGCCAGCCGCGGTAGAGCGGCGAGGTCGCGGCGACGTGCGCCATCGCGTCGCGCGACGCCGTGCGCTTCATCGCCTCGCTGGTGATCGCGACCAGCATCGCGACGTCCCAGGCCGACTCGGGCAGGAGCTGGTAGGCCGTCGAGTCGCTGCCGTCCTCGGCCTCGCCGCGGCGCCACTCGACGAAGCCGCCGAACACCGAGCGCGCGGCGGAGCCGGATCCCTCGCGCGCGAGGCCGGACAGCGTCACGAGGTCGACGCGACGGTCGAGCGCCGACAGCGTCGCCGCGGTGACGGCGCAGTAGATCGCCGCTGACGACGCGAGCCCGGCGCCGACCGGAAAGCTCGCCTCGACGTCGACGCAGGCTTCGACCTTCGCGCTCTCGCCGGTCAGTCGATCGAGAAAGCGCGCCATCCGCTCGCCGGCGACACCCGTCACCTCGGCGCCGCCGTGGCGGAACCGGGGACGCGTCCCCGGGCTCGCGAGCGTCACGCTGGCGACGGCCTTGAGGCCGTCGAGCGTCAACGAGATGCTGCCGACGGCGGGCAGGTTCCGCTTCTCGTCACGCTTGCCCCAGTACTTCACCAGGGCGACGTTGGCGCGCGCCAGCGCCGTGGCCGTCGCGTGATTGGCGCCCGGCGTGCTCGTTTCTGCCATGCCGCCGTGAGCTCGAGTCGTACCGTCCCTTGAACCCCGCACCCCGCGTTCCCCTCCGCACGAGGTAGCGAGCGGGACGTGCGGGCGCCAGCCGTGGCCTCGCGTCGCCACGTGGACCCGAGGTCTCGCGCTCGCCGCGCAAGGAGAATCCACGAGCGCACCGCGTCGCGAGCGCTACGGCAGCGTCGAGAAACGCCTTAGCGCGTCACTCGATTGTCGCTCGCGTCGCGCCGCGGCCCCTTCCGACCCACGCAAAATCCGGGTCTTTTCGCGTGCCCAGGGGCACGTCGATTGCTTTCGGGAAACGCGTGCGGATTCGCCGTGGCGTTTGAACAAACAGCTGCCCAGGCGCGTCCACCGGGAAGAGCCGCCCGTGAGGGTGGATCAGGAGGCAATTTCCACGATGTCGAAGAGCACGGGACTTTCCATTCGGGACATGCGCAACAAGCTTTCGATGACCCAGGAGGAGTTCGCACACGCCCTGGGTATCACCGTGAGCACGGTCAACCGTTGGGAGAATGGTCACTCCGAGCCGAGCAAGCTCGCTCGCGCGACCATCGCGCGTCTCGCCAGCAACCACGGAATCTTCGTCGAGCCGACGCCGCGCGATCAGACCAACGGGCCGCGCTCGGACAGCTGAGCGCCGCGCCCGAATGGGTTAGGCGGGCAGCGTTCCGGCGGCGCGTGCGAGATCCTCGTCTCGCAACGAGCCCTCGAGCGCTGCCCTCGCCTTCCAGCCGAGCACGGCGCCCAGAGCGAGCAGCGCGTCCTCGTTCAGCAAAAGCATCGCGACGTCGCGCTCCGTGACTTGCGGTTCCATCGCGTCAAAAACTAAGTCGGCGCGAACGGGGTTCAAGACCCGGAACGCAAGCGCGTCGCGACGATCGTCGGACGCGTCGCTCGGCGGACGCCGCGCTCGGCGCCGACCACGCGCGGGCTTGGCTCGTCGTCCCAGCTGATCGGCGTCGGTCGCGGATCAGCGTCGGCGGGAGCTGCCGCTCCCCGCGCGTCGCGCTGCGGCCCGGTTCGCCGCGGCGCTCGTCGTGCCGGTGCGACCGATGCGACGCTCGACGAGCGCATCGGCGCGCGCCAGCAGGCGCTCGTCCTTGGTGTGGCGCTCGATCATGTAGCTCATGTCGCTCAGGTCGTGAATCAACATCTTGACGGCCTGATCGCGCCAGCTCGGATCCTGCACCACCTGCAACAGGTCGACGACGACGTCCTCGAGCTCCGAGCTCTCGAGGTCGACCGCCATCTCGAACGCCCGCTCGCGCGTGATCCCACGACGCAGCTCGCGGCGGTACCCCGCGAGCAGCGAGCGCAAGCGGATGCCGGTCGAGGTGTCGAACAGCACCTTGGTCTCGCCGCCGAGATCGGGGTCGTTGCGCAGAATGCACTCGACCAGCATGAGCGCGCCGCAGTGTCCCGCCTCGTGGCGGGCCATGTTGAACCAGAACTGGCGCAGCTCTTCGTCGTCCCGGAACAGCCGGACGAACTCCGCGTAGAGCTCCATGGTCTTGCGCTCGAGCTCGAGCGCGACCTCGAGAACCTCGGGAATGGTGGTCCGACGCACGGTGCGAGGCATGACGAAGTCGATCTCTAGCAGTCCGCTCGGAAAGGCGTAAAGCCGGGCGCGGACGGTGCGTCCGCCTGCTACGCTCGCAGCATGCCCGTACACGAGCGCGACGAAGCGTTCGCCGATCTGCTGCAGCAGGTGATCGATCGCCACGCGATCGCGAACCGATTGCAACGCACCGCGGCGCTGGCCGACGAGATCCTCGGAGAAGCGCTACGGCGCGGAAACGGCGTGCGCCGGGCGCTGCGCGACGGCGACACGAGCCGCCCCAACGAGGAAGACTGCGACCACCTGCGGTCGCTCGCGAGCCGTCTCGAGGACGCGATCGACGCCGCGCTGCGCGACGGCGCCGCGAGCGAGCTGCGCCGCGCCGTCGCCGATCACGAGCCACGCCGCGCCGCCGATCTCGCGCTCGAGGTGTTCGCGGGGCTCGTCCGTCCGGACGAGCTGCCGCCGCGGGTCTACGTCGCCCGCGCGGTGCGGCGACGCGCGCGCGAGGGCGAGGTGCTGGTCCACCCCGAGGACCTCGCCAAGGAGCTTGCGGCGTTCGGCGAAACCGGCATCGGGCCAGCGTCCGGAGCCCCGGAGGACGCGGATTCGGGGCTACCCGAGCCGCTCGCGCTCTCGCCGTCGTTCCTCGGCTGCGGCTCGGAGGTGGCGCTGGTGCGCGACACCGCCGACCTGCGCGGCGCACTGCTCGAGGACACCGCGTCGGGCGACCTGCTGGTCTTCACCGAGCGGCTCGACGGGCCGTTCGGCGTCGCCGTCGCCGCGGAGGCGGACGACGAGTGGTGGGCCGCGAGCGCGCTACGCTGGCCGAGCTACCGCGCAGGACTGCTCGAAGCGCTCGTGACGCTAGGGATCGAGGTCGAGACGAGCGCGACCTGAGACCCGCTCAGGGAGCGTCGCTGCCGAGCGTGAACTGCTCGCGTCCGTCGAGCGCCGCCGGCGTGACGAAGTACGAGCCGTCGGTGGTGACGTTCCACACGCCACGCGCCGCTTCCTGATCGCCACCGTTCATCGCGCCCGCGAGGCCGCCGATCTCGGCACCGACGATGCCGACGGCGAGCTTCACCGGGAAGAAGACCGTGTTGATGAGCAGCGAGCCCAGGCTGAGGTCGAGGCTCACGGCGCGGTTCCAGGGCTCGGGCGCGATCGGACGATGGGCTGCGAACGCGTCCTCCTCCGGGGGCACCTCGTTGAGGCCGATCGGCGGACCGTAGGCCGAGAACGAGCTGTCCTCGGTGGAGTCGGGTACGGGTTCCACCACGCGGGTCTCGACCACCGTGGAGGTCGAGACCACCGCGGAGTCGGGCACCGCCTCGACCATCCGCGCGTCCGCGAGCGACACCGCCACCGCCGTCCCCAGAATGCCGCACAGGCAGACCGCGATCAGCTTGACGACGCCCTTCCCGTGCGACTCGACCCGCTTGCCCATCGGACACCCCCTGCTTCCGCGATATCGGAGACGCTAGCACGATCCGTTAGGCGACGCAGCCGAAACGCGCCGGATTTTCGCACGTTCCGGGGCCACACGCGCCGGCGAGCGGCGCTCAGGACGCGGGCTGCTGCTTCCGCTGCGCGATCTGCTCCTCGACCTTGGCGCGGACGCCCGCCGGGGAGCGGTCGAGCACCCGACGGCCGTTGACGTAGTACACCGGGACGCCGCCGACCTTCATCGCGAGCGCCAGCCTGCGGTCGGCCTTGACCGCCTGATCCGCCGCAGGCGACGCCATGTCGGTCTCGAAGCGCGCCATGTCGAGGCCGATCTGCTGCGCGTAGCGGCGCAGCATCTCGTCGTCGATGCGCTCGATGTCGCCCGCGAAGATCGCGTCGTGCATCTCCCAGAACTTGCCCTGCTGGTGCGCCGCCCACGCCGCCTTGGCGGCGCGCTCGGCGTCGCGGTGCCGCGGCAGCGGGTTGTGCTTGAAGACGAACTGCACCTCGCGCGGGTAGGCGGCGACCAGCTCGTCGGACAGCTTCACCGCGGCCTTGCAGTCCGGGCACTGGAAGTCGGCGAACTGGACGACGACGATGGGCGCAAACTCGCTGCCCTTGCGGGGCGCCATGCCGATCGGGATCAGGCGGACCGCCTCGCGCTTGCTGCCGTCGGGGCTCTGCGCGGCGGCCTGCTGCGCCGGCGCCGGCGCAGCAGCCGGAGCCTGGGCTCCCGGTGGCTTCGCCGCCGCGGCCTGCGTTCCGCCCGACTGCGCCGCCTTGGCGTTCGCGAGGAACTTCGCGCCCGGCAGGTTGGCGACCGTGTTCTGCAGCTCGGCGAGCGATCTCTTCAGCTCCTCCTGCGCCTGCTTGACCTCGCCGACCTCGCGGCGCAGCGCCTCGATCTCGTCGGCGTCCGAGCCGCCGCAGCCGGTGATCAGAACGAGGATGCCGAGACAGGTGGTGATCCGGTAAAGCAGCCCGACATGATTCATGCGGGGTCCACTCCTTTCGCGAACTCAGCCCACCACGATCGCACGGGCCTCGCAGGCCATCAAACGCGAGCCGCATCCGCGCGCCGATGACGCTCTTCGCGCGCTGCTTCCTGCTCGTCTTCTGCCAGCTCGCGGTGGGCGGTCTGCTGTCGCTCGCGGTGCCGCCGTTTCACGAGATCGAGCGCGGCTTCTACAAGTCGAGCGCGGGCGTGTTCCTCACCGCGGCCTTGGTCGGCGGCGGCGGCACGGTCTACCTCTGGCTGACGCGCACGGCGAGCGGCGTCGGTCCGCTCGAGGCGCTCTTGTGGGTCGTCTTCGTCGTCTTGCTCGCGCTCTACATGGCGACCCTGTGGGGTGAGGCGATGGCGCTGCGCGCGCGGCTCTACGCCGCCTCGCTGCTCATCGGAATGGCGGCGCTCGCGGCGAGCGCGTGGAGCCTGTTCACTCTTGGCGGACCGGTGCTGCACGTCATCGCGACGCTCAGCACGCTCGCATCGGCGGCGGCGCTCGGCGCGGTCACCACCGGCATGCTGATCGGGCACTGGTACCTGATCGATCCCGGCATGGAGATCGAGCCCTTCCACCGCTGCTTCCGCTACTTCGTCGGCACGCTGTGGGTCGAGATCGGGGCGCTCGCGGCGATCCTGTTCGGGCTGCTGCTCACCGGCAGCGCCGTCACCGGCGTCGCGGCGCTCGACGCGCACTTCGAGCTGCTCGTGCTGCGCCTCGTGCTGGGTCCGTTCGCGGCGCTGGTCATCGCCGCGATGATCCGCCGCGTGCTCGCCATCCCGCAGACGATGGCCGCGACCGGGCTCTTCTACATCGCGACGCTGGCGGTGCTCGTGGGCGAGTTCCTCGGCCGCTACTTCACGTTCCGGACCGGGCTACCGCTCTGAGCGCGCCTCGGCGGTCGGGATCGGGAAGAGCTTCGTCACCCGCAGGCCGCGCGACGTCCAGCCGACGTCGTAGCCGACCGCGAGCCCTTCGCGGATCTCGACGCCGCCGACGTTGCCCTTGCCGTCGAGCACGAGCGTGTGCTGCAGCTCGAACGGGATCTCGCGTCCGGTCGCGTCGCTGCGCACCACGCCCTGCTGCAGCCCGCGCGACCAGCGGATCACCGTGCCGCGGTAGTACAGCTCCCCGGAGCTCGAGCCTACCGGCGCGTCGCTCGTGCTCGACTCGTCGTCGAGGTCACCGGACCGCACCGCTGATCGTCTCCTGCGCGACTCGATCGAGCGCGTCGGTGCCGACGCGGTCGACGAACTCGCCGAAGCGCTCGCCAGGGATCCGATCCTTCTCGAAGAGGCGCGCGAGCGCGACGATCACGCGCGGCGCCTCGTCCTCCGGGAAGCGGCCGAACAGACGCTTGCCGATCCGCGTGCGGCCCTCGCCGACGCCGCCGCCCACCAGGATCGAGTAGTGCGGGCGCTCGACGCCGTCCTCGCCCTTCACCATCATGCCGGTGAGCCCGATGTCGCCGATGTGATGCTGGCCGCAGGAGTTCGGGCAGCCGCTGATCTTGACGTGGAACTGGCCCAGCGCCTCGGCGTCGACCTCTCCGCGCGCGAGCTCGCTGCGCACCTTCTCGGCGACGCCCATCGAGCGCGACACGGCGAGGCTGCAGTAGTCGAGACCGGGGCACGAGACGACGTCGGTCAGCAGGAACGCGCCGCGCTCGGCGAGCCCGAGGTCCTCGAGCGCCGCGTGCACGCGCGGCAGCGAGTCGCGGTGCACCGACTGCAGCACCAGGTTCTGGTCGTTGGTCGCCCGCACGGTGCCGTTGCCGTACTCGGCGGCCAGACGTCCGATCGCGCGCAGCTCGTCGCCGGTGATGTCGCCGAGCGGCAGCGCGACGACCGCCGACACGTAGTTCGGATCACGCTCGGCCGGCGCGTTGGTCGCCGCCCACGCCGCGAAGGTCGGACGCTGCTCACCGCCCGGCGCAGGCTTGCCCGGACGCGGCGTGCGGTACTCGCGCACCGCCGTGCGCACGTCCTCGCGCAGCTCGTCGCCGCGCTCCGCGTCCACCTTGGCCACCTCGGCGTGCACCATCTCGCGGAAGCGCTCGATGCCGAGCTTCTTCACGAGGAACTTCATGCGCGCCTTGTGACGCAGCTTGCGCTCGCCGGAGCGGTGCTGGATGCGCACGATCGCCTCGCAGACGATCAGCACGTCGTCCGCCGGCGCGAAGTCGATCACCGGCACCGCGAGGAACGGCGCGGCGCCGAGGCCGCCGCCGGCCCACACCGAGAAGCCACGCACGCCGTCCTTCTCGCGCGCGTAGAGCCCGATGTCGTTGATCGTCGCCTGCGCGCAGTCGAGCGGGCAGCCCTCGACGGCGATCTTGAACTTGCGCGGCAGCGTCAGGTTCAGCGGGTTGAACAGGAACCAGTCGTGGATCGCGAGCGCGTACGGCGTCACGTCGAACAGCTCGTCGGGCGACACGCCGGCGAACGGACACGCCGTCACGTTGCGCACGCTGTCGGAGCACGCGCCGCGCGTCGTGATGCCGACGGCCTCGAGGCGCTCGTAGATGTCCCCGATCTTCTCGAGCGGCACCCAGTGGATCTGCAGGTCCTGGCGGGTCGTGACGTGGGTCACGCCGCGCCCGTAGTCGTCGGTGATGCCGGCCAGCACCTCGATCTGCTCGGCGGTCATCAGCCCGCCGGGCAGCTTGATCCGCTGCATGTAGCTCGTGTGGTCGAGCTGGTAGTAGAGGCCGTACGACAGGCGGATCGGGCGGAACTGCGCGTCGTTCAGCTCGCCGCGCTGGTAGGCCGCCGCGCGTCCGAGGTGCAGCGCACGGGCGGAATCGAAGGTCTCCTTGGTGGGCTTCATGGCGTTGCTCCGATCCTACCTTTACAAGCAGCCGCGTTCCGCCCACGCAACCGCCACCCTTTCGCGCCCGCCGGCTTTTGGCTACCCGGAAGAGGTGCTCTTCTGGCTGCACCTGATCGCCACGGGGGCCTTCCTCGGGTCGACGGCGGGCCTCGCGCTGTTCACGGTGCCGCGCGCCCGGCGAACGGCCGATCCGGCCGCGCGCCGCAGCCTCGTCGCGCGCGCGCTGCGCGTCTACGACCCGCTCGCGATCGCGCTGCTCGGCGTCATGGTGATGACGGGCGCCTGGAGCATCACGGCCTACAAGCAGGCGCTCGGCGCGACGTACTTCGCGAGCTTCGGCGCCCACCTCGCCTGGAAGCTCGCCCTCGCCTTCCTGGTCGTCATGAGCGGCACCTACATCGCGTTCGGCCTCGGCCATCGTCTGGTGCGCCAGGAGGACTGGGGCGACGCCGTCGACGCCGAGCGGCTGTCGAGCATGCTGACCCGGCTCGCCGGCGCGGCCTGGCTGACGGTCGGCCTGACCGTCGCGACCGTCGCCGTCGCCGTGCGCCGCTGAGCCAACGCCGCTGAGGAAACGATGAGCGCTTTCGTCGACGTCCGATCCCGCGTCGCCTTCTCGAGCGACAAGATGAGAAAGCAGAACCTGTTCGACAGCGAGCGGATGTTCTGCGACGTCTACTGCTTCGAGCCGGGCCAGACGCAGGCCGCGCACGCGCACGCCGGCTCGGACAAGATCTACTACGTGCTCGATGGCACCGCCGAGATCCAGATCGGCGACGAGACGCGGACCGTCGGTCCCGGCTTCGCGGCGCACGCGGCGCCCGGCGTCTCGCACGCGGTCACCAACCCCGGTCCCGATCGCTTGACGGTGCTCGTCTTCATGGCGCCCAAGCCCTGAGCTCGGGCGTCCGTTCGTCTGTCTTTGCAGGAGGATTTTCGATGTTGATCGACGCCACGAAGCTGCGCGTGGGCATGGTGATCATGCACAACGGCGAGCTCTACCGGATGACGAGCGTGACCCACGTGACGCCCGGCAACTGGCGCGGCATGGTGCAGACCAAGATGCGCAGCCTGCGCTCGGGGAACTCGACCGAGCACCGCTTCCGCTCGGAGGACAAGGTCGACCGCGTCACCCTCGAGCAGCACGAGATGGAGTACCTCTACTCCGACGGCGACCGCTACCACTTCATGAACACCGAGAACTACGAGCAGATCGAGCTCTCGGCGGAGGACCTGGGCGACGCCGCGAAGTACTTGACGCCGAACCAGCGTCTCAACGTCGAGTTCTACGAGAGCACGCCGATCGGCGTCTCGCTGCCGAAGACGCTCGACCTCAAGGTGACCGAGACCGCGCCGGGTCTGAAGTCGGCGACGGTCACGAACCAGCTCAAGCCCGCGACGCTCGAGACCGGGCTCGTCGTCTCGGTGCCGAACTTCATCGACGTCGGCGACGTCATCACCGTCGACACCGAGACCGGCGAGTACGTCTCGCGCGCCGGCAAGGGCGGCTGACGCGGGGCGGGCCTCGCCCCGCGTCTTCTCCATCAGCGGTTACCGCCCCTTCCAGACCGGCTTGCGCTTCTCGGCGAACGCGCGCGGTCCCTCGAGCGCGTCCTCCGAGCGGAACAGCTCGAGCACGGCCGGGTAGTTGGTGACCGCCACCGCGTCGCGCAGCGGCTTGTCGAGGCTGTCGAGCGCCGCCTGCTTGGTCGCGCGCACGCTGAGCGGCGAGCAGGCGACGATCTTCTCCGCCCAGCGCCCGGCCGCGGCGAGCAGGTCCTGGCCCGCGGGCACCACCTCGTTCACGAGCCCGAGCTCGTAGGCGCGCTGCGCCGAGATCGGCTCGCCGGTCATCATCATCCCCATCGCGACCTTGAGCGGGATCTGGCGCGGCAGGCGCTGCGCGCCGCCCGCCGCCGCCATGAGACCGACCTTCGGCTCGGGCAGGCCGAACTGCGCGTGCTCGGCGGCGACCACGATGTCGCAGCACAGGACGATCTCGAAGCCGCCGCCGAGCGCGAAGCCGTTCACCGCCGCGATGATCGGCTTCGTCAGGTCGAAACGCGTGGTGAGGCCGGCGAAGCCGCCCGGCGGCATGGGCGGCAGCTTGCCGCCGTGCTGCGCGGTCCACTTGAGGTCGTTGCCGGCCGAGAAGGCGCGCTCGCCGGCGCCGGTCAGCACCGCAACCCACACTTCCGGATCGCGCGCGAAGTCGTTCCAGATCTCCTCGAGCTCGTCGTGGCACGGCGGGTGAAGCGCGTTCATCACCTCCGGCCGGTTCAGCGTGACCCATGCCACCCGATCACGCTTTTCATACTTGACGAACTGATAGCTCATTTCCTTTCCTTCTCCTTCGCGGCGCGCTCGTGCGGACGTCGCGGCGCGCGCCTCGGGTTGCTTCCCCGCGTGCCCCTGCATAGGACCAGGGTCGATGGCGGAGATCAATTCGATCGAGCACGCGCGCATCGACTGCGGCGAGGTGACGCTGCACTGCGCGCTCGCGGGTGAGCAAGGACGACCGCTCGTCGTCCTGCTGCACGGCTTTCCCGAGTCCTGGTATTCCTGGCGCCATCAGATCCCCGTCCTCGCGCAGCACTTTCGCGTCGCCGCACCGAGCTTGCGCGGCTACGGCGAGAGCGACCGTCCGAAGGAGGTCTCGGCGTACGTCCTGCCGAAGCTGACCGGCGACGTCCGCGGGCTGATCCGCGGCCTCGGCTACGAGGACGCGGCGATCGTCGGCCACGACTGGGGCGGCGGCATCGCGTGGGCGTTCGCGATCGACCATCCCGAGGCGTGCCGCAAGCTCGCGGTGTGCAACTGCCCGCATCCGGCGATGTTCCAGAAGGCGCTGCTGTCCAATCCGCGGCAGCTGCTGCGCAGCTGGTACATGTTCTTCTTCCAGATTCCCTACCTGCCGGAGTGGCTCTTCTCGCGCGACAACAAGCGCGCGCTCGACCGCGCGTTCCGCGACATGGTCGTGCGCAAGGACCGCGAGGTGTTCAGCGACGCGGACCTCGCGGAGATCAAGCGCGCCTTCGACCCGCCCGGCGCGATCACGGCGGCGATCAACTACTACCGCGCGCAGTTCCGCGATCCCTCGATGCTCAAGCGCTACTCGAGCGACAAGCGCATCAAGTGCCCGACGCGCCTCATCTGGGCCGAGGACGACGTCGCGCTCGGCAAGGAGCTCACCTACGGCATGGAGCCGCTCTTCGAGGCGCCGTTCGACGTCCGCTACATCCCGGCGTGCAGCCACTGGGTGCAGCAGGAGCGTCCCGAAGAGGTGAACGCCTACCTGCTCGAGTTCCTGCGTCCGGAGTAGCGCGGGCGAGCGCCAGCGGGCGACGAGCGCGAAGCGAGAGCAGCTAGAACGGACGGCCGACGCGGGCGCTCTCGGCGTCGACCGGCTCCGTCGGCTGGCGGCCGAACGGCAGCAGCGAGCGCTCGGCGCCGCGCCACAGCTCCACCTCGCGATCGACCGGACGCGGCGGGATCTGCCGCGCGAGCCACAGGAGACCCAGCGGCAGCGCGACGAATCCCGCCACGATCAACGGTCCGAGCATTGCGCAGTCGTTTCGCTACCTGCGCGGCGTGCGCCTCACGCCTGCAGGATGTTGATCGTGCACGCCGAGCCGAGGCCGATGACGTGCGCGAGCCCGACCTTCGCGCCCTCGACCTGACGGTCGCCCGCTTCGCCGCGCAGGTGCGTCACGACCTCGAAGATGTTCGCGACGCCGGTCGCACCGAGCGGGTGCCCCTTCGACAGCAGGCCGCCGCTCACGTTGACCGGGATGTCGCCGCCGTGGCACGTGCGCCCCTCGTCGATCATGCGGCCGCCCTCGCCGTCCTTGCAGAGGCCGAGGTTCTCGTAGTGCAGCAGCTCCGCGGTCGCGAAGCAGTCGTGCAGCTCGACGAGGTCGAGATCCTCGGGGCCGATGCCGGCCTTCTCGTACGCCTGCTTCGCCGCGATGCGGGTCAGCGTCGAGACGTCCGGCATCGTGAGGTCGCGATCGGTGTACGGGTCGGAGGTCAGCACCGAGGCCGCGACGCGGATCGGCTTGCGGCCGATCTGCCGCGCCTTCTCCGCCGACGCGACGATCGCCGCCGCGGCGCCGTCGCCCGTCGGACAGCACATCTGCAGCGTGTTCGGCCACGCGATCATGCGGCTCTTCAACACGTCCTCGAGCGACACCTCGACCTGGTACTGGGCGAGCGGGTTCTTGGTCGAGTGCTTGTGGTTCTTGACGCTGATCTTGGCGAACTGCTCGACCGTCGTGCCGTACTTGCGCATGTGCTCGACGCCGGCCTGCGCGAACACAGCGGGCATCATCTCGGAGCCGAGGATGCCCTCGGTGCTCTCGCGCTGGCCGCCGCCGCCGAGCATGCCCATCTTGCCCATCTGCTCCGAGCCGACCGCCATCGCGACGTCGCAGGCCCCCGAGGCGACCGCCATGTACGCCTCGCGGAACGCCGTCGAGCCCGTCGCGCAGGCGTTCGCCACGTTCACGATCGGGATGCCGGTCTGGCCGAGCTGCTGCATGATGCGCTGCCCGACCATCGCGCCCGCCTGCAGCAGGTTGCCGCTCGCGAGCAGCTCGATGTCCTTGATGCCGATTCCGGCGTCCTTCAGCGCGAGCAACGCCGCCTCGGCGGCGAGCTGATCGACCGTCTTGTCCTTGAAGCGCCCGAACTTGATCATCCCGACGCCGACAACGAACACGTCACGCATCGTCCTACTCCGTTCCGTCAGTTCCGTCAGTTGCCCTGCGCCGGGCGGAAGAAGAAGGCCACGACCTCCTTGCCCTCCTGGTCCGTGCGCACGGTACGGGTGATCATCTCGACCGGCATGTCGAACTTGAGCTTTGCCGGGTCGGGCTCGACGTCGACCAGCGTGCAGCGCACCGCGATGCCGTCCTCGAGATCGACGATCGCAGAGACGAACGGGGTCTGCACGCCCGGCGCCGATTGGTGCACGATCGAGTACACGTAGAGCTTGCCGCGCCTCGACAGCGGCACCTCCTCGAACGGACCTTCCGCCGCGCACTTCGCGCACGCGACGCGCTTCGAGAAGTAGAGCGCGCCGCAGGAGCCGCACTTCTGGGCGATCAGACGAGCGTCTTCCTCGCGCTCGCCGAGACGCAAAAACGGGACGATCGGGCGGCGCGCGGGCGCGGCCGCCGCGGCTTGTTCTGCCATTCTGGAATGCCCTCCTACTGCGAGCGAACGCTCGCGTCAGCCATCTATCCGAGGAGCGGGCCGGCGGGTCAAGATCGACGATCGTCGCGTCGGGAAACTAGACTCGCCAGACGCTTCCCTGTACTGTTGGCGCAACGGCTCAGGCGGCAACAGCGCCTGTGAAGTTGCTCCTCCGGGAATGGTCCCGGTTGGGTGACGAGCCGTGCCGGCGAGGGGCAGTCGGCGGTCCCGGACCGGATGCGGGTCTGGAGCCCGCGAGGAGCCGAGCGGGAGTGGTTCCCGAACGGCAGCGCCGGGGAAGGAGGTGATCCAGTCGTGATTGCAAGTAGTAGTACGGTGAGCTGTGAGGTGGTGGCCTCCTAGGCCCGGCTACGTTCGATAAACACGTGGTCGCCTGGGAGAATCCAGGCACCACCGACCCCGGGGATCCCTCGCCGCACCGCGAGGCCGAGCACGAAGCAGGAAACGCTCGGAAGGCATCCCCGGGGTTTTTTTGTCTTGGTGCGGCTCAGTAGGTGATGACGCTGCGCGCGACCTCGCCCTTCTCCATCAGGTCGAAGGCCTCGTTGATCTGTTCGAGCTTCAGCCGACGCGAGATCAGCTCGTCGAGCTTGAGCTTCCCGGCCATGTAGAGGTCGAGGATCATCGGCATGTCGTAGCGGAAGCGCGGCGAGCCGTAATACGATCCCATCACCGTCTTCTCGGCGAGCGGGAAGAAGGCCGCCGGGAAGGTCAGCGTCTCGGTCACCGCCGGGACGCCGACGATCACCAGCTTGCCGCCGGGGCGCACGGCGTTGAACGCCTGCTCGATCAGGCGCGCGTTGCCGATCACCTCGAAGACGTACTCCGCGCCGCCGTCGGTGAGCTGCTGGATCGCCGCGACCGCGTCGTCCTGCGACGCGTCGATCACGTGCGTCGCGCCGAAGTCCTTCGCGAGCTCGAGCTTCTTCGGGTTGAGATCGACGACGATGATCTTCTCCGCGCCGGCGAGCGCCGCCGCCTGAACGCAGTTCAGCCCGACGCCACCGGCGCCGAACACCGCGACTGTCGCGCCGGGCTCGACCTTCGCCGTGTTGAGCACCGCGCCCACGCCGGTCATGACGCCGCAGCCGACGAGCGCCGCCGCCTCGAGCGGCACGTCGTCGCGAATCTTCACGACCGCGTCTTCCATCACGATCGTGTGGTCGGCGAACGAGCCCACCCAGTGCGGCACGTCGCCGCCCGACGCCTTGAAGCGCGTCGTGCCGTCCGCCATGCGTCCACCCGAGTTGATGAGCTGCGCGGCGCGCTTGCACAGGTGCGGACGTGCGCGCGCGCAGTCGCGGCACAGCCCGCAGCTCGTGAGCCAGGTGAGCACCACGTGGTCACCCGGCTTCACGGACGTCACGCCACGGCCCACCGCCTCGACGACGCCCGCCCCTTCGTGGCCGATGATGATCGGCGGCGCGACGGGCAGGATGCCCTTCTGGATCGAGCGGTCGCTGTGGCAGACGCCGCTCGCGGCGAGCTTCACGCGGACCTCACCGTCGCGCGGCTCGCCGAGGTCGACGTCCTCGACCTTGAAGGGCTCGTTGAACGCGTAGAGGACTGCTGCCTTCATCTGACTCTCCTCCGTGCGCCCCTCACGGAGCGCGAGCAGGGAGTCCGACGATTGCAGCGTCCGGGCCCGATGTCGAGAGCCGTGCGCGTCAGGCGCTGGCGCGGGTCGGCGCGCCCGAGCGCACGAACTCCTCGACGGTCGCCGCGATGCCCGCGGCGTGGAGCCCGTGCTTCTCGTAGAGCGCCTCGCCCGTGCCCGACTCGCCGAACGTCCGCACGGCGATGCGGCCGATCCGCACGCCGGTGGTCTCGGCGAGCGCCTCGCACACCGCACTCCCGAGCCCGCCGACGATGCCGTGATCTTCGACCGTCACGATCTGCGGACAGCGCGCCGCGAGCGCGACGAGCCCTTGCTGGTCGATCGGGTGCAGGGTGTGCACGTTCACGACGCCGGCGGAGATGCCGCGCTTCGCGAGCTCGCCGGCGGCCGCGAGCGCGTTCGCGACCACGCCGCCGGTCGCGAGGATCTGCACGTCGTCGCCGTCGCGCAGCGGGTCGAGCGCGCCGAGCGTGAAGCGGTAGCCGTCGCGGTGCACGTCCTCGAGCTTCTGCCGCGTGACGCGCAGGTAGGCCGGACCGACGTGACGCGCGATCGCCTCGACCGCCTGCTCCGTCTCGAGCGCGTCCGCGGGCTGCACCACCAGCATGTTGGGCAGCGAGCGCATCAGCGCGAGATCCTCGAGACCCATCTGGCTGTAGCCGTCCTCGCCGATGCCGATGCCGGCGTGCGTGCCGACGAGCTTCACGTTCGCCCGGTTGTAGGCGACCGAGACGCGGATCTGCTCGAAGCGTCCGGTCAGGAAGCAGGCGAAGCTCGCCGCGAACGGGATCTTGCCGGCGAGCGCGAGGCCCGCCGCGACCGAGACCATGTTGCCCTCGGCGATGCCGAGCTGGAAGAAGCGGTCGGGGAACTGCTTCGCGAAGAAGTGGGTGTTGGTCGAGCCGGCGAGATCGGCGTCGAGCGCGACCACCTCGGGCATGCGCTCGCCGAGCTTCGCCAGCGCCTCGCCGAACGCGACACGCGTCGCCTTGGCCATCGTCAGTCCCCCTGCCCGTCCGCGCCGCGCACCTCGGCGAGAGCGCGGGCGAGCTCTTCCGCGTTCGGCGCGACGCCGTGCCACTTGTGCGTGCCTTCCATGAACGACACGCCCTTGCCCTTGATGGTGTGCGCGACGATCACGGTCGGCTTGCCGCGCACCTCGGTCGCCCGATCGAGCGCCGGGATCACCTGCTCGAAGTCGTTGCCGTCGATCTCGAGCACGTTCCAGCCGAAGCTCTCCCACTTCGCGCGCAGCGGCTCGAGGTCGAGGATGTCCTTGACGAGGCCGTCGAGCTGCACCTTGTTGTAGTCGACGATCGCGGTGAGCTCGTGGACGCCGTACTTGCCGGCGGCCATCGCGGCCTCCCAGACTTGACCCGCCTGGCACTCGCCGTCGCCGAGCAGCGCGTAGACGTGGAACGGCGAGCCGTCGAGCCGGCTCGCGAGCGCCATGCCGAGCGCGATCGACAGGCCCTGGCCGAGCGAGCCGGTCGCCGCCTCCATCCACGGAAAGCCCGCGTGGTCGGGATGTCCCTGCAGACGGCTGCCGAGGCGGCGCAGCGTCTTCAGCTCCTCGACCGGGATCTCGCCCGCGACCGCGAGCGCCGCGTACACCACCGGCACGCCGTGCCCCTTCGAGATCACGAAGCGGTCGCGCTCGGCCCAGGTCGGGTCCCCCTTCTTCCAGCGCAGCTTGTGGAAGTAGAGCGAGGCGACGATCTCCACCGCGGACAGGGAGCCACCGGGATGGCCGGAGCCCGCCGCGGCGATCATCTCGAGGATGTGCTCGCGCATGGTGCGCGCGATGCTGCGCAACCTCGCGTAGTCCGGCGCCGAGGACGAGTCAGAAGACACGGTTCCGGCGAGCATCGACACGGGCATCCTCCTCCACCGCGCGTGTGACCGGGCTCAACGCGCCGCCTCGCGGGGACGCGCCGTCGCCCCCGGCAGCTGCAGCATGACGTCGAGATCGGGTCGCATGTTGATGAACTTCACCTCTGCCCAGTCGCCCGTCAGCTCGATGGCGGAAAGGGCTCCATTGTCTACGCGGATACGGCGCAGCTGCGCAACGTCCATTGCGAGGCAACCGCACAGGATGAGCCGCAGCGGGTCGCCGTGCGACACGACGATCGCCGGCGAGCCGTCGCTCGCGCTCGCGATGCGGCCCATCGCCGCGAACACGCGGTCGCGCACCTCGAGCAGGCTCTCGCCGCCGCCCGGGAACGGCGTCCCGAGCGGGTCCTTGCGGAACTCGTGGAACAGCGGGTCGTCGCGCAGATCGAGGAAGGTCTTGCCCTCCCAGTCCGCGTAGTGGACCTCGGTGAGCCCCTCCTCCTCCTCGACGGGGAGCCCACCGAGGCGCTCGGCGATCAGCTCGGCGGTCGCGCGCGCCCGCGGCAGCGGGCTCGTCCAGATGCGCGCGATGCCGAGGTTCTCGAGGTGCGGAGCGAGCTCGAGGAGCTGTGCGCGCCCGCGCTCGCTGAGTGGAACCGGGCGCCGGCCCATGATCCGGCGCTCACGATTCCACTCGGTCTCACCGTGCCGTAGCAGGTAGAAGACGCCGCGCCCGGGGAACGGCTGCATGCGTCAAGCGGCCGGCTGCTCGCCGTGCCCGCCGCGCAGGCCGCAGAACTCCTCGTAGTCGATCAGCTCGGTGACCGTCGGACGGTCGCCGCACACCGGGCACTCCGGATCGCGACGCAGCTTGAGCTGCTTGATCTCCATCGCGAGCGTGTCGAAGTGCAGCAGCCGGCCGACGAGCGGGTTGCCGACGCCGAGGATCAGCTTGATCGTCTCGACCGCCTGCACGCAGCCGACGAGACCCGGCAGGACGCCGAGCACGCCCGCCTCCGCGCACGACGGCGCGGCGCCCGGCGGCGGCGGCTCGGGGAACAGGCAGCGGTAGCAGGGACCCTTGCCGGGGTAGAAGACCGTCGCCTGGCCCTCGAACTGGAAGATGCTGCCGTGCACGTTCGGCTTGTTGGCGAACACGCAGGCGTCGTTGACCAGGTAGCGGGTCGGGAAGTTGTCGCAGCCGTCGACGATGATGTCGTAGTCGGCGATCAGCCGCATGATGTTCTCGGACGTCACGCGCTCGCGGTAGCCGATCACCTTGACGTCGGGATTGAGCCCCTCGAGCGTGAGCTTCGCGGACTCGACCTTCGGCATCCCGACGCGGTCCTCCGAGTGCAGGATCTGGCGCTGCAGGTTCGAGCGGTCGACGACGTCGTCGTCGACGATGCCGATCGTGCCCACGCCGGCCGCCGCGAGGTAGTACGCCGTCGGCGAGCCGAGGCCGCCGGCGCCGATCAGCAGGACCTTCGCGTCAAGCAACTTCGCCTGGCCCTTCTCGCCGACCTCGGGCAGCAGGAAGTGGCGGCTGTAGCGCTGCAGCTGGTCCTGCGAGAACTGACGATCCGCGACCCAGGCGTTGCCCGCTCCCTTCCACGCACCGAAGCCACCGGCCATCGACACGACGTTGCGATAGCCCATGTCCTTCAGGATCTTGGCCGCGATCAGCGAGCGCGTGCCGCCCTGACAGTAGGCGATGATCTCGGCGTCGCGATCGGGAACGGTCTCCTCGATCTTCATCTCGAGGAAGCCGCGCGGCACGGAGACGGCGCCCGGCAGATGCCCCTCGCGGTACTCTTCCTTCTCACGCACGTCGATGACGTGGACGGCGTGGCCGTTGCCAGCGAGGCGCTGCTTGACCTGGTCGACCGTGACCTCGGGGACGACCTTGCGGGCCTCGTCCATGATGTCCTTGAAGGTTCGATGCATGTTTCCTCCGACTCTCGGGAAGCCTGACCGGATCAGCGTAGCAGAACGGCCCGGCTCAAGCTGCGGGCGGCTGCGGCCCCTCGGGCCCGGCCTCGGCGGCCGGCTCGAAGCCCCGTGAGCTCGCCCGTGCGGCGCTTGCACGAGCGTGGACCAGCGCGATGCAGGCCGCGAAGAACTGCAGCACGAGCGTGATCGCGCCCCAATTCAGGTGGCTCGACAGCGGGCTCGTGCCGTAGCCCGCGCGCACGCCGAGGACGAACGTCACGCAGCCCGCCAAGAAGGCGAGCAGGACGATGGCGGCGGTCACGGCGGCCACGCGACGGTCCGGACCTCAGTGCCGCGGCTCGTCGTCGCGCGGCGTGGCGCCCTGGACGGCGCTGCCGGCGAGGTGGAACTCGAGGATCTCGAGCAGGCGCTCGGTGCGCTCGCAGATCCGGTCGCACTCGAGGAGCGCGAGCTTCTCGATCGGCTCGAGGTCGAGGCCCGAGGCCAGCGTGTTGACCAGCTCCTCGCTGTCGGACGGCAAGCGGTCCCAGATGTCGCCCGGCAGCTCGCGCTCGCGACGCGCGAACAGCCGCGACACCGTGCTCTTCAAGCGCGGCACCGGCGCCTCGGCGTCGCTCGGATCCGGCACCTCGGGACACCACTCGACGCGCGCCAGCCGGTAGGTCCGTCCGCCGATCTCCTCGATCACCTTGAAGCGCCGCAGGCCGTGCAGCACGAGGTTCGAGCGTCCGTCGGGCAGCAGCACGAAGCGCTCGATGCGCCCGACGCAGCCGACCGGGAAGACCTCCGGGTTGCCGTGGTAGTTCTTCTTCCAGTCGCCGCGCAGCAGCACCATGCCGATCAGGCGATCGCCGGCCATCGCGTCGCGCACCATGTCGCGGTAGCGCGGCTCGAAGATGTGCAGCGGCAGGTCGACGTGCGGGAAGAGGACGACGTTCGGCAGCGGGAAGACCGGGATGACCTCGGGCAGCTCGTCCATCGCTCGAGCCTTTCAGTCCCGGCGCTCGCGCGCCCGGTGGCGGCGCATCTGCACCACGTTGCCCTCGCAGGCGTTGCAGGCGCCGAAGTAGGTCACCGTCCGGCCCTCGACGCGGTGCCCGGCGACGCGCGTGCGCGTCGGCGGCTCCGCCTCGCGTCCGCGCTCGACGTCGATCACCATCGCGCAGCGCGTGCACACGAAGTGGTCGTGCGGGTCGAGACGCGCGTCGTAGCGCGCCGCGCGGTCGTGGACGTGGACCAGGCGTGCGCGGCCGGCGGCGAGCAGCTTCTGCAGGTTGCGGTAGACCGTGCCGCGCCCCACCCCGGGGAGCTCGCGACACACCGCCCGGTAGACCTCCTCCGCCGTCGGGTGCTCGCGGCTCGCGGACAGCACGCGGAGCGTCGCGTCGAGCTGACGCGTCGCACGCTGCCGCGTCACCGGCTGCGGACGCGCCTCCGTCACCGACTGCGGACGCGCCTCGACGACACGCCCGCCGATCGCGCTCACTCCGGACAAAGGTCCCTCGCCAGGCTCGCGCGCTGCTCGGGCGTCAAGATGGTGCTCGCCCGATACTGCGGATGCTCGACGCGGATCTCGACCTCCGTGCCGGGCTCGCCGAACGTCCGCGCGGCCGAGGGACTGAGCGGGAAGCGGACGTACTGCACCGCCGACAGCTTCTCCTCCGTGCTCCGCCCGGGCTCGAAGGTCGCGCGGAAGGTCTCGTCGCCGACCCGCATGAACACGTGCTCGTCGATGCCGATCAGCTTGTTGAGCTCGGTCGCGATCCTCTCCTTGTCGGTGATCTCGATCAGCATCGTCGCCGACAGCTCGTTCTCGTTGGGCAGGAGCTGGTTGTAGACGTCGATCTCCTCGCGCACCCGGTCGAGGTCGGTGATGCGCTCGACGTGCAGCATCTCCTGCGTCTGGAAGAGAACGGTGTCGAAGTTCTCGAAGACCAGCGTGACCCGGTCGCCGAGCGGGATGCGGCGGTTGCGCTTGAGCTCGATGATGCGGCGCCGGAACTCGTCACGCATCTCCGCGTAGCGTGCGGGGCCGGCGATGTCCTCGAGTCTCACCTTGCGCATTTCGTTTCTCGTTCCGGCCCCGACGCGACGCCGACCCAAGCGGCCGGCGTCGCGTCACGGGTGCGTGATCAGCTCTGCTGCTGCAGGCTCTCGAGGCCCTTCTGGAAGCGTCCCGCGTGCGACTTCTCGGCGCGCGCGAGCGTCTCGAACCACTCGGCGATCTCCGCGAAGCCCTCCTCGCGGGCGGTCTTCGCGAAGCCCGGGTACATCTGCGTGTACTCGTAGGTCTCGCCCTCGATCGCCGACTTGAGGTTCTTGTCGGTGTCGCCGATCGGCGCGCCGGTCGCCGGGTCGCCGACCTCCTTCAGGAAGTCGAGGTGCCCGAACGCGTGACCGGTCTCGGCCTCCGACGTGTCGCGGAACAGACCGCCGATGTCCGGGTAGCCCTCGATGTCGGCGCGGCGGGCGAAGTAGAGGTAGCGCCGGTTCGCCTGCGACTCGCCGGCAAAGGCCTCCTTCAGGTTCTGGTGCGTCTTCGTGCCGGCCAGCTTGCTCATCGTTCGTCCTCCTTTTTTCCCCCGGGATGACGTCGCGCCGGCGGCGCAACGCTTAATGAGAACAATTCTCGATAAGGCGTAGCAGCCGACACGTCCGTCGCAAGCATCGCTAGCGTCGCGGCAGCATGGCGGCGATCACGGGACCGCAGCGCTTCGAGCCGCACGGTCCGGTGGCGGCGCGGGTGCGGCGGCGCACGTCGTCGAGCGTGACCGCGCCCGCGGCGATCGCCTTCTGGATCACGCCGCGGCGAATCTTGTTGCAGATGCAGACGATCTTGTAGGACTCGACGATCTCCATCCGCCGGCGCTCGGCTTCGTCTGCATCGTCAGCCACGTCTGCCGTATAGCACGTGCGATCACTCGAGAGCACCCGCGTCTCTTCCTTCCGCGGCCGCGAAACTTGACTCCCTGCAAGCGCCTTTGCACTCTGAACCAGTGGCAGCGACCTCGCGACGCATCCTGGGCATGATCATGGCCGGAGGCGAGGGAACGCGCCTCTACCCCCTCACCCGCGACCGCGCGAAGCCGGCCGTCCCGTTCGGCGGCAAGTACCGGCTGATCGACTTCGTGCTGTCGAACTTCGTCAACTCGGGGATCTACTCGATCTACGTGATGGTGCAGTTCAAGTCGCAGTCGCTGATCGAGCACCTCGCAGCGGGTTGGAAGTTCGGCGGCTTGATCTCCGAGCACTTCATCTCGCCCGTGCCGGCGCAGATGCGGCTCGGTCACGACTGGTACCGGGGTACGGCGGACGCGATCTACCAGAACCTCAACCTGATCGAGAACTTCCGCCCCGACCTGGTCGCGGTGTTCGGCGCCGACCACATCTACCGCATGGACATCCAGCAGATGGCGGACTTCCACCAGCAGCGCGAGGCGCAGGTCACCGTCGCGACGCTGCCGGTGCCCCGCCACGAGGCGTCGAGCTTCGGCATCGTCGAGGTCGGCCCCGACGGCGTCATCGAGGCGTTTCACGAGAAGCCGCAGGATCCGATCGAGATGCCGGGGCGTCCGGGCTACTGCCTGGCCTCGATGGGCAACTACATCTTCGACGCCGACTTCCTCGTGCGCGCCCTGCAGCGCCTCGCCGACGGCAAGTCCGGCGCGACCGACTTCGGCAAGCACATCATTCCCGCGCACCTCGCCGAGCGTCGTACGTACGCCTACGACTTCGCGACCAACCGCCTACCGGGCGAGCCCGAGGGCAAGCCGACGTACTGGCGCGACGTCGGCACGATCGACGCCTACTACGAGGCGAACATGGACCTGCGCGCGCCGGATCCCGAGCTCAACCTGTACAACGTCCACTGGCCGGTGCGCACCGCCGAGACGCCCAACCCGCCGGCAAAGTTCGTGTTCGACGAGATCGGGCGCCGCGGTCAGGCCGTGCAGTCGGTGGTCTCCGAGGGCTGCATCATCAGCGGCGGCAGCGTCAGCAACTCGGTGCTCGGGCGCAACGTGTTCGTGCACAGCTTCGCCCAGGTCGAGGACTCCGTGATCATGGACGGCTGCCGCATCCGGCGTCACGCCAAGGTGCGCCGCGCGATCATCGACAAGTACGTCGAGATCCCCGAGGGCGAGACGATCGGCTACGACCTCGAGCGCGACCGCCAGCGCTACATGGTCACCGACTCGGGGATCGTCGTGATCCCCAAGCAGGCGCGCCCGACCTCGGACTGAGGCGGGCGAGAGAGCCCGCGCTCAGAGCCCTTCGAGGCGGCGGATGCTCTCGCGCTGGCGCAGACGGTCGACGTAGCCGCGCAGCGCGCGCGAGCCCTCGGGCAGCGGCACGCCGCGCGACACCAGCAGCAGCAGGCGCGGCGCGAACGCGGCGTCGGCGAGGCTGAAGTTCCCCACCAGGTACTCCTTGCCGCCCTGCAGCTCGCGCTCGAGCAGCGCGAACGCGCGATCGACCTCTTCCTTCGCGCGGCGCAGCTTCTCCGGATCGCGCTCGTGCTCGGGCTTGACGTGCTCGGTCAGCAGGTTGCCCGCCGGCAGCACGAACGCCATGTCCGCGTAGTCCTCGAGCTGACGCACGCGCGCGCGCGCCGCGGAGTCACCCGGCGGCGGCAGCAGCGCCGGCTCGGGATACTCGTCCTCGAGGTACTCGTTGATGATCGTCGAGTCGTAGATGACCGTGCGGTGCTCCTCGTCGTCCTCGTCGACCAGCACGGGCACCTTGTGGAACGGATTCAGCGCAAGAAACCACGGCTCGAGCTGTTCGTGCTTCCGCAGATCGACAACCGTCATCTCGTAGTCGAGCTGCTTCTCGGCCAGGACGATGCGTGTCTTCTGTCCAAATGGACACTGCGGGTAGTCGTACAGCTTGAGCATTCGCCTCCTCCGCCCCCTTTTTCGTCTTTGCTGAAGACGAGTTGACTACGGGAAATGGTGCGCGGGCGCAACGGACATGCGTCGAAACATGGCATCGACGCTGCCCGAGGCCGCGACCGAATTTCGCAACCGTGCGGGCTGCGGAAGTGCCGAAAGGACTGCGGAAACTACGTATGCGCGGGCGGGACGTGCGACCACGCATGGTACGAGCTGCGCACCAGCGGCCCCGACTCGACGTGGCGGAAGCCGAGCTCGCGCGCCCGCGCGCCGAGCTCCTCGAACTCGCGCGGCTCGAGGTAGCGCTCGACCGGCAGGTGCTTCTTGCTCGGCTGCAGGTACTGGCCGAGCGTGACGATGTCGCAGCCGACCGAGCGTAGGTCGCGCAGCACGGCGAGCACCTCGTCGATCTCCTCGCCGAGCCCGAGCATCAGGCCCGCCTTGGTCAGCAGGTCCGGACGGGTCTCGCGCGCGAAGCGCAGGACGTCGAGCGAGCGCTCGTACCTCGCCCCGGCGCGCGCCCGCTTGTACAGCCGCGGCACGGTCTCGAGGTTGTGGTTGTAGACCGCGATCGGCGACGCCGCGACCTCCTCGACGCAGGCGCGCCGTCCCTGGAAGTCCGGCGTCAGGACCTCGACCTGGCAGTCGGGGACGAGCTTGCGGATCGCCCGCGCCGCCGCCGCGAAGTGTCCCGCCCCGAGATCCGGGAGGTCGTCACGGTCGACCGAGGTCACCACGACGTGCGTGAGCCCGAGCTTCCGGACGGCGTGCGCCAGCCGGTACGGCTCCATCGGGTCGAGCGGCTGCGGCCGGCCGTGGTGCACCGCGCAGAAGCCGCAGTTCCGCGTGCACGTGTCGCCCATCAGCATGAAGGTCGCCGTGCCGTGCGCCCAGCACTCGGCGACGTTCGGGCAGCGCGCTTCCTCGCACACCGTCGCGACCCCGGACTCGGCGACGATGGCGCGCGTCCGGGCGTAGCCCTCGCCCCCCGGGACGCGGACGCGAATCCACTCGGGGTGACGGCGGCGGACGGTGGCCTCGCTCGCGCTCATTCGGTCTCCTGTGCTGGTGCCGCGGCCGACGCGCAAGTCGCGGCCCGAGCCACGCTCCGCGGCCGCGTCGGTCGGGGCGGCGGCTTCCGCGCCGGTTTCGGCGTCCGCGCCCGCGAGCGCCGCGCCGACGTGGCGCGCCGCCAGCTCCGCGACGGCGTCCAGCGCTGGGACCGGCCTCCCCGTCTCGAGCGCGATCGACGTCATGCGCACGCCCGCGAGCCCGCACGGCACGATCGCCGCGAACGGCGTCAGATCGAGCGCGACGTTCAGCGCGAAGCCGTGCATCGTGACGCCGCGTCGCACGCCGATGCCGATCGAGGCGAGCTTGCGCGCCCGACCCGCGAGCATGTGCGTCTCGTCGAGCGGACGTCCGGCGAGCGCGTCGTCGACCACCCAGATCCCGGTGCGTCCCGGCCAGCGCACGGCCTCGACGCCGAGCGCGCGCGCGGTCGCGATCAGCCCCGCCTCGAGGTCGCGCAGGAAGCGGTGCACGTCGCCGCCGCGGGCGCGCAGGTCGACGAGCGCGTAGCCGACGAGCTGTCCCGGGCCGTGGTAGGTGACGTCGCCGCCGCGGTTGATGCGCACGAGCGGCGGCTGCGTCCCGTGATCGTCCGCGGCGAGGAGCCCGAGGTGCTCGGCGCGGCCGCCGCGCCCGGTCGTGTAGACCGGATCGTGCTCGAGCAGCAGCAAGGTGTCGCCGACCGTCGCGTGCTCTCGCACGATGCGCTCCTGCAGCGCGAGCGCCTCCGTGAACTCGACGCGCCCGAGCCAGCGGCACGAGAGCGCGCGCCCGTCGCGTCCGCGGAGCGTCGCGAGCGGCACACCCGGTAGCGTCCAGGGCGTGCTCGCCGACGGTGCGACGACCGCGCTCATGCGCCCCCGCCCAGCAGCAGCGCCACCGGGCTCTCGAGCCGGCGCTTGACGTCGGCGAGGAAGCGTCCGCCCAGCGCGCCGTCGATCACCCGGTGGTCGCACGACAGCGTCATCGACATCGTGTAGCCGACCCCGAGCGCGCCGTCGCGCACGACGGGGCGTTGCTTGACGGAGCCCACCGCGAGGATCGCCGCCTGCGGCGGATTGATCACCGCGGTGAACGAGTCGACGTCGAACATGCCGAGGTTCGAGACGCTGAACGTCGCGCCGGAGAGGTCCGCGCTGGTGAAGCGCCCGCTCTCCGCCTTCTCGGCGAGCGCGCGCGCCTGCTCGGCGATCTCGAGGAGGCTCAGACGATCCGCGCCGTGCACGACCGGCACGATCAGCCCGTCGGGCACCGCGGTCGCGATGCCCACGTTGATCTCCTCGAGCATCTCGATCGCGTCGCCCGCGAAGCGCGCGTTGACCTCGGGGAACTCGGCCAGCGCGTCGGCGACCGCCTTGATCACCATGTGGTTGTAGGTCACGCCGACGGGCGAGAGCTCGAGGCGCTTGATCTGCTCGCGCATCCGCACCGCCTCGTCCATGTCGACGACCGTCGTCAAGTAGAAGTGCGGCGCCTCGCGCGCGCTCTCGCTCATGCGCTTGCCGATCGACGCGCGCATGCGCGACAGCGGCACGCGCCGCACGCCGCCCTCGGCGCGCGTCTCGCCGGGTTCCTGACGCGACTCTCGCGCGGCGGGCGCGGCCTCGCCCTTGCGCGGCTCGGGCGCGGCTTCGGCCTCGGGCTTGGCGCCTTCCCGATCGGGAGCCGCTTCCGCGCTTTCGCGCTCGGGCTGCGCGGGACGCTCGGCCCCGGGCGCGGCCTCCTCACGACGCGCGACGACGCCCAGCCCCGGCTCGGCGCCCTCCACCGTCTCGCGCGACGGCGTCTCGTCGAGCGCCTCGGCGGACGCGCTCTTGCCGCCGTCCTGCGGGCGACGCTTGGCGGCGGCCGCCGCCGCGAGCTCGACGTCGCGGCGGGTGATCCGACCGACCGGGCCGGTGCCGCGCACGGTGCGCAGGTCGATGCCGAGCTCCGCGGCGAGCTGACGAGCGAGCGGCGACGCCTTGATCCCGTCCGGCGGGCGCCCCTGCGACACCGGACGCGGCGGCATCACGCGAACGGTCGCCTGCTTCGGCGGAGAAACGCTCTTCGGCGCGCTCGCACGCGGCTGCGCGCTCTCGCGCGGCGCCGCGGCGGCATGCTTCTGCTCCGACGCCGGCGGCTCCGCGCGCGTCTCCGCGGGGCGCTGCGCCGTGCGTTGCGGCGGCTGCGCAGACGATTGCGGCTTCGCCTCCGCACGCGGCGCGGACGCCTCCTCGCGCGACGCGGCCTTCTTCTCGCCTTGGCCGGCGCCGGCCGCCTCGCCCGCGCCGTCGATCACCGCGATCACCGCACCGACCGGCGCGCTCTCGCCTTCGCCGAGCTTGACCTCGCGCAGGATGCCGGACGCGGGCGCCTCGACCTCCATGTCGGCCTTGTCGGTCTCGACCTCGACCAGCAGCTCGCCGGCCTCGACCCGCTCACCGGCCTGCTTGAGCCAGCGCAGGATCTTGCCCTCCTCCATGGTGTCGGAGAGCTTCGGCATGGTGACTTCGGCCATTCGTCCGTCCCCTGTCGCAAACGTCACCGCCGCGGCCTCGCGGACGGCTCGATGCTCACCAGTCTAGCCGAAGCCGACGGACGAGCCGAAGCAAGCGGATCAGACCGCGACCAGCAGCGCGCGAACCGGAGCGAACGAACGGCGGTGGATCGGCGACGGCCCGAGCCGGCGGAGCGCGTCGAGGTGGGCCGCGGTGGCGTAGCCGGCGTGCGAGGCGAAGCCGTAGCCGGGATAGCGCTCGTCGAGCTCGCACATCAGGCGGTCGCGGTACACCTTGGCGACGATCGACGCGGCCGCGATCGAGTACACGGTCTCGTCGCCGTCGTCGACGCAGGTCTGCTGGATGTCGAGGTCCGGGATGCGGCGCGAGTCGACGAGCAGGTGCTGCGGCACGATCGGCAGCGCGGCGACCGCGCGACGCATGGCGAGCAACCCCGCCTGGTAGATGTTGATCTCGTCGATCTCCTCGACCTCGACCATGCCGATCCCGACGCCGAGCGCGCACTCGCGGATCTGCGCCTCGAGCGCTTCGCGGCGGTGACGCGGGAGCGCCTTCGAGTCGGACACGCCGTCGATGCAGACGTCGCTCGGCAGCACGACCGCCGCTGCGACCACCGGCCCCGCGAGCGGCCCCATGCCGACCTCGTCGACGCCCGCGACGTGCATGATCCCCATGCCCCAGAGGGCACGCTCGGTGAAAAGCTTGCGCTCGCGATCACGCTTCAGCTGACGCGCCTTGCGCGCCGCCGCTCCTCCCCGCCGCTTCATGGCCCGCCGCATACAACGACGGAGCCCAGGACTCCAGGGTGCACGACGCCTTGAACGCCCGCGGACGAGGTGTTGAACTGCGGCCGCGCTCGTCGCGCAGGCTCATTCGTCGACGGAGGAAGCAGTGCAGGACGTTCAGATCGATCAGGACATCATCGCCGGCGTTCGCGCCTTCGTCGACAAGGAGGTCATGCCGGTCGCGAGCGAGCTCGAGCACCGCAACGAGTACCCGCAGGCGCTCGTCGACCGCATGAAGGAGATGGGGCTCTTCGGCGCCACCATCCCCGAGGAGTACGGCGGGCTCGGGCTGTCGATCAGCACGTACGCGGTGATCGTCGAGGAGCTGTGCCGGGGCTGGATGAGCCTGTCCGGCATCCTCAACACGCACCTGATGATCGCCTACATCATCCGCACCTTCGGCAACGAGGAGCAGAAGAAGCGCTTCCTGCCCGCGATGGCGCGCGGCGAGAAGCGCGCGGCCCTCGGCCTCACCGAAGCGCACGCGGGCAGCGACGCGCAGCGCATCCGCACCGTCGCCGTCAAGCAAGGCGACCGCTACATCGTGAACGGCAGCAAGATGTGGTCGACCAACGCGCGCACCGGCACGATGTTCGGCCTCGTCGTCAAGACCGATCCGACGGCGAACCCGCCGCACACGGGCATCTCGATGCTGATCGCCGAGAAGTTCGACGATCAGGGCAAGCCGATTCCGGGCTGCACGATCAGCCGCGACCTGCCGAAGCTCGGCTACAAGGGCGTCGAGTCGGCGGAGGTCGCGTTCGAGGACTTCCCGGTGCCGACCGCGAACCTGGTCGGGCGCGAGGGCGAGGGCTTCAAGTACGTGATGGCGGGCCTCGAGATCGGCCGCGTCAACATCGCGGCGCGCGCGGTCGGCGTCGCGCAGGCGGCGCTCGACGCGGCGCTCAAGTACGCGCAGGAGCGCGAGACCTTCGGCAAGCCGATCTGCGAGCACCAGGCGATCCAGCTCAAGCTCGCCGACATGGCGACGAAGATCGAGGCGGCGCGGCTCTTGACGCGCAGCGCGGCCGCCAAGAAGGACCGCGGCGAGCGCAGCGACGTCGAGGCCGGCATGGCGAAGCTCTTCGCCTCGGAGACCTGCCACGAGGTCGCGCTCGAGGCGATGCGCATCCACGGCGGCTACGGCTACAGCCAGGAGTTCCCGGTCGAGCGCTACTACCGCGACGCGCCGCTGATGATCATCGGCGAGGGCACGAACGAGATCCAGCGCCTGGTGATCGCGCGCGGCCTGCTCAAGCGCGCGGGCTACAAGCGTCCGGCGGGTCTCGACGAGTAGCCGCCGCGTCGAGCGCCCCGTGCGGAGCCCGACGCGCGGCGCCAGCGTGGTCCCGCGCCGCCCCGCCTCAGCGGTCGAAGCGGAACTTCTTCGGGATGTCGAAGGCGTCCCAGTGCAGGACGTCGTTGCCCGGCTCGAACGGCACGCCGTCGCGTCCCTGCGGCGAGCGGTCGAGGACGAGCTTCACCGCCGGGTTGTCCTGGAAGAGCGCCGCGGGCGAGTTGTCGTCGATGCCGAAGCGCTCGAAGTACGGGGCGTCGACGAAGAACGCGTTGTTGCCGAAGCGGTTGTGGTAGATCAGCTCGTAGCCCTTCTTCTTGCCGAGCTCGTAGAGTGACTGCAGGCTCGCGCCGAAGTAGTCGGTGCGGTCCCAGTAGTTCATCGGGTGGAACTCGATCACCATCCGCTGCGGCGGCGGGAACAGCGAGTTCACCTCGATGACCACGACCTTCGGCCGGAAGTCCCGGATCGCGCGCCAGACGTAGTAGTCGTTGCTGTCGATGTCGATCACCAGCAGGTCGAGGTCGGGCGGCACGCCGTTCTCTTCGAACAGCAGCTCGATGTTGCCCGGGAAGACCCAGGCCTGCAGCGTGCGGACCTGCGGGTAGTCGGCGTAGTTCGCGGCGAGCTCCTTCGCGCGCTCCTCGTCGCCCTCGATCAGCAGCCCGCCCCAGCCGTGGTTGACCACGAGGTTGCGCACGTTGCTGTTCTTGATGCCGTCGCCCGCGCCGAACTCGACCGCGAAGCGGTTCGTCGGCTCGATGATCGTGAAGATCTTCTCGAGCACACCGTCCTCGCCCGACTGCGAGAACACCGAGCGCTCGTGCGCGGCGAGGTCGACGCGCTCGGGCGAGCGGTTGCACGCGGCGAGCGCGAGCACGACGAGCGGGGCGAGCAGGACGAGGGCGCCGCGCCTTCGCCGCGACGCCGGGGAAGCTGAGCAGGATTCGGTGAGCAAGCGCACAAGAGCTACGCGAGCCGTCACGCGTCTGTCAAAGCCGTTCGTGCGCGCATCGCAGACGGGAGTCGCGCAAGGCCGCGACGTGCGCGCGGGCGCGGCTCAGACCCCGATCACCCGCAGCATGTCGCCGAGCACGCGCTCGGCGGCGTAGTACTCGCGCGCGATGCGCAGCGCGGCGGCGCAGTGCCGCTCGTAATCCGCCTCGACCGCGCGGATCGCCGCCACCGCCTCGTCGAGCGTCGAGTAGGTCAGCAAGCCCTCGCCCGAGGGGATGCGCTTGCTCGCCCCGGTCTCCTGCGTCACGACCGGACGCCCGGCCGCGAGGTAGCAGACGCTGCGATCGCTCGACCAGCCGGAGCGCGGACGCACGTAGATGTCCTTCGCGACGGTGAACTCGCCGCGCGAACTTTGGATGAACTGGCGGTACACGTCGAGGTCCTGCGACACCGCGCGCGGATCGATCGTCCGCCAGCCGTTGTCGCGCAGCAGCGCCGCCTCGCGCTCGCCGGGCGGCTGGATCGCGACCTCGAACTCGACGCCGCTCCGCTTCGCGACCGGCAGGTAGTGCAGGAAGTTGAGGTGCTTCGACCAGCGGTAGGTCTCGCCCGCGAACTCGACGTCCTTGCCCTTGTTCTCCCAGGTCGCGATCGTCGACCACGCGCCGCGCGCGGGCGGCGGCGCCTCCCACAGGTCGAGCACCACCGGCGGCCGCGTCGCGTGCCACGTGTAACCGGACAGCGGCACCGGGCAGTCCGGCTGTCCGAGGTTCTCGCCGTAGGTGAACAGCACGTCGTGCGCGTCGAGCATCGCACGCACGGTGGCGTCACCCTTCGCGGCGCGGAACTGCTCGTACACGGGATCGGTCTCGACGTAGACCAGCTTCGCGCGGCCGGAGCGATGCTCCGGACGCGGCGGGCTCGCGCCGCACAGGTTCCAGATCGAGCCCGCGGTGCGGTACAGCTCGTCGAGCGCGTCCTTGCCGAGCCCGAGCCAGCGGTCGCGCGCCTCGTCGCGGTAGACCCAGCGGTCCGCGAGACCGATCCGCGCCATCGCCGCGCGCAGGAACTCCACGTTGTACGTGCAGTCGTCGCTGACCGTCATGCGGATCGGGTCGTAGGGGTACGCGCCCGAGTCCTCCGCGTACCAGACGTCGTAGCCGAGCCGCTTGAGCCCGAGCAGGTACTGCAACGCCTGCCAGGCGACGCCCGCCATCGGGTAGCGCGCCATCAGGCCGAGCACGAGGATGCGTCGCGGATCAGCCAACGCTCTCCCTCCCCGCCTCCTCGAGTCCCTGCTGTGCGGCGTGCAGACGCGCGAACAGCCCGCGGCGCGCGACCAGCTCGTCGTACGTCCCCATCTCTTCGATCGTGCCGTCGCGCAGGACGAGGATGCGGTCCGCGCTGCGGATCGTCGACAGCCGGTGCGCGATGATGAACGACGTGCGTCCGACGAGCAGCCGGTCGAGCGAGCGCATCAGCAGCGCCTCGGTCTCCCCATCGAGCGCCGAAGTGGGCTCGTCGAAGATCAGGATCGGCGCGTCGCGCAGGATCGCGCGCGCGATCGTCAAGCGCTGACGCTCGCCTTCCGAGAGCGTCGCGCCGCGCTCGCCGATCACCGTGTCGAGACCCTGCGGCAGGCGCGCGACCAGCGGGGCGAGCTGCGCCGCCTCGACGGCCGCCTCGATCTCGCGCGGCGTCGCGTCGCGGCGTCCGTACGAGACGTTGTCGCGCAGCGTCGTCGGGAAGACGAGCGGCGGCTGCAGCACCATCGCGATCTGCCGACGCAGCGAGCGGACGTTCAGCTCGCGCAGGTCGACGCCGTCGAGCGTGATCACGCCCTCGTTCGGGTCGTAGAAGCGCGCGAGCAGGCTGACGAGCGTCGTCTTGCCGGCGCCCGTGGGACCCACCAGCGCGATGCGCTCGCCGGGCTCGACGGTCAGCGAGACGCCGCGCAGCACGAGCGAGCCGGGAGCGTAGCCGAAGCTCACGTCGCGCAGCTCGAAGCGTCCGCGCACGTCGGCGCGCTGCAGGACGCGCGGACCGTCGGGGACGTCGGGCGCCATGTCGAGGATCTCGAAGACGCGCGCGATGCCCGCCTTCGCGCCCTGCACGAGCCCGTAGCTCTGGCTGATGCTGTTGATCGGCGCGTAGAGCGACGCGAGGTAGCTCGTGAAGACCAGCAGGTCGCCGACGGTGAGGCGAGCGTCGAGCACGGCGCTCGCGCCGACCCAGATCACGACCGCCGTGCCGACCGCCGCGATCACGTTCACCAGCATCGAGTAGCCGGTCTGGTAGGTGTAGAGCCGCAGGTTCGCCGACAGGCTCGCGCGGCTCACGTCGCCGAAGCGGCGAAGCTCCTCTTCCTCGGTGGTGAAGGCCTGGATCACCTTGATCGCCGACATCGAGCGCTCGGCGGCCGTGTAGAGGTCGCTCTCGCGCTCGCGCGCCTGCGTCGCGACCTGCGTGATCCGCGCGCTCATGAAGCGGATCGCGACCGCGAGCAGCGGACACACGAGCAGCGCGACCATCGTCAAGTAGAGATCGAGCCGCGCCATCACGACCAGCATCCCGATCAGCATCGCGAGCGCCGACACCGTCGGGAAGAAGCCGTTCATGGTCAGCGTCTGCACGGCGAAGGTGTCCGCGGCGAGGCGGTACATCAGATCGCCGGCGCTGCGTCGCGTGTGGAAGCGCAGCGAGAGGCGCTGCAGGTGCTGGTAGAGGTCGCTGCGGAAGTCGTCGACCATGCGCTGGCCGACGTCGATCGTCACGTAGTTGCTCACGACCTGCAGCAGGCCGAGGATCACGTAGAGCAGCACGAGCGCGATCGCGGCGAGCGCGAGCAGGCCGCGCGCGTCGAGCTCGTCGGGGAAGCCGAGCCACGGCAAGGGCTCGCCGCCGAGCACGCTGTCGACCACGACCTTCAGCGGCCACGGCTTCGCCACCTCGGCGAGCGAGATGCCGAGCACGAGCGCCACCGCACCGGCGAGACGCCAGCGATACGGACGGAGGTACGGCGAGATGCGACGCAGGTGGGCGAGCAGCTCGCTCACGCGGTGCGCCTCTTCTCCTTGGGCAGCGGCGTCAGCTCGAGCCGGCTCGCGAGCGTCCCGAAGACGCGAAGCAGGATGCGGCCAAGGCGGAAGTTCTGGTAGGCGACCGTCCCCGCATCGAGCAGCGCCAGCAGGGCGCCCATGCGGGCGAGGTCCGGGTTGTCGAGCACGACGCCGAGCACCGCGACGCCGACGCAGGCGAGGAACGCCCAGAGCCCGGTCTTCGCGCTGTGCAGCGACACGCGCACGCGCAGCAGACGCTTCGAGCCCGTGTGGTTCTCGACCGCGACCGCGATCCGCGCCGACGTCCAGAAGCCGCGCGACACCTCGATGTCCCAGTCGTTCCAGCCCGAGTCGATCGAGATGCGGTACTTGCGCACGGCGAGGAACGACATCAGCTCGTGCAGCAGGTGATCCTTCTCGTGGCCGCTCTCGCTCCACAGCGCGAGCTGGAAGGTGCGCCGCAGCCACGAGACCTCGGTCGGACGCAGCTTCACGGCCCCCTCGAAGCGCTCGACGTCCTTCGTGCCGCGCATGCGCCACAGGTAGCGCTCGAAGCTGCGCACCAGCGGTCCGAGGTAGAGCAGCAGCATCACGAGCAGGCGCGCGCGCAGCCCGCGGAAGCGCGGGTCGAGCTTCGCGCGCGCGGCGCTGTTCGCGGCCGACATCACCGAGATCGCGAGCGGCAGCGACGACGCGATCAGGTACTCGCCCGAGATCAGCGCCGTGAGCAGCAGCACCGCCGCGATCAGGTTCCACTCGAGCGTGAACGGCAGGTAGCTCAGGAACGACGCCGGACGCTCGTAGAGCGTCTGGAAGAGCCCCTGCCCGAACGTGCCGTAGTAGATCACCGGGCGACGCGTGAAGAACGACGTCGTCAGGTCGCCGTAGATGCGTCCGAGCCAGCGCGACTGCCCGAGCAGGTTGAAGTGCAGCGGGTGCTTGAAGAACAGCAGCGCCTCGGCCTTGCCGTAGCCCATCTGCTGCTTGAGGTAGGCGCGCACGGTGTTGCGCCGGAAGTGCCACACCATCGCCGCCGGGCTGAAGCCGATCGTGTAGCCCGCGTCCTGCAGACGCCAGCACAGGTCGACGTCGTCGCCGGCCGCCGTATAGTTGACGTCGAAGCCGCCGATCTCCTCGAGCTTCGACTTGAGGAAGGCCATGTTGCAGCCCGGGATGTGCTCCGCGACCTCGTCGTTCACCAGCACGTGCGTCGGACCGCCCGGCGACACCGCGACCGCCGACGGCACGAGCGTGTCCTCCGGCGGCGGGAAGTTCGGACCGCCGACCGCGACGAAGCCCTCCTTGAACTTGTACGCGAGGTACGTGAGCCAGTCCGGGTCGACGACGCAGTCGGAGTCCGTGTAGGCGACGATCTCGCCGCGCGCGGCGTCGCAGCCGACGTTGCGCGCCGCCGACAAGCCCAGGTTCGGCTGGTCGATGACGCGGATGCGTCCGCCCTCGAAGCGGTGCGCGATCTCGCCGGTCGCGTCGGTCGAGCCGTCGTTGACGACGATCACCTCGTAGTTCGGGTACGGGCAGTCGGCGAGCGACTCGAGGCACGCCGCCATCGTGCGCTCGGCGTTGTACGCGCAAACCACGACCGAGATCATCGGCGGGTCGGGCGGCATCGGCGGCAGCGGCTCGGTGAACGTCCGCTGCACCGCGTAGTACGACGGCTTCGGCTTGCGCTCGACGTCGACCAGACCGAACGCCCAGTCCTCGACCTGGAAGCCGCCGCCGGTCTGCCAGGACAGCGCGAACCAGTCGTCGGTCCACGAGAAGACCGTCACGCCCGCGGCACCGACCTCGAACGCGGCGCGCACCTGCCAGCCGAGGATCTCCGCCTGCTTGTCACGCCCCTCGCGGATCGAGTCGATGCCGAACTCCGAGAGGAACAGCGGCCGGTCCTCGGCGAGGTTCTGCAGCCGCATCAGGTAGCGGCGGAAGTCCGGCTCGCGGTGCAGGTAGACGTTGAACGAGAGGAAATCGAGGAAGTCGAGGTCGAGGTACTCGGTCGGCGGGAAGTTCGCGTAGCTGACGAGCGTGTCGGGCGCGGCGCCCTTCGCCTCCTCGTAGAGCGTGCGGAGAAAGCTCTGCACGCGCTCGGGTCCGTGCCAGCGGACGATGTCGGGCGGCGTCTCGTTGCCGACGAACAGCGCCAGCACCGCGGGATGTTTTCCGACGGCGCGCGCCGCATCCGCGATGCGCCGGCGCGCGTCGCGCATGATCGGCGGGTCGTCGAGGAAGCAGACCTGCTGCGCCCACGGCACGCCGACGATCGCGCGCAGGCCGTGCTCCGCGGCGAGATCGAGCAGCCAGATCGGCGGCGGCGTGAAGGTGCGAAAGGCGTTCGCGCCGAGCTCGCGCATGAGCCGGAAGTCCTCGCGCACGCGCTCGCGCGTGGGGAACGGCGTGCCGTCCTCCGTCGGGCGGAACGGTCCGTAGGAGACCGCCTTGACGTAGAGCTTCTCCTTGCCGGCGAAGAAGAACTTGCCCGAGACGCGGACGCGCTCGAGCGCGCCCGCCGGCGCCGCGGCGACCAGCGGCTCGCGCTGCGCGGCGATCGAGGGCACGCTCATGGCCGCTCCCACTGCGCTGGCTCGCCCTCGATCATCGATCTGCCATGCGTAACGGCGGCCCGGCGCGGGAGCAAGGCCGGTCCGCCGCCGCGCGCGCCGGACATCCCCGCGCCGGACACCAACGAGACCGCCTGCTTGCCACGCTCGCGATGCCGGTGCGAGGATGCCGCACGACGATGCGTTCCGTCCCGCACGCGACGCAGGCCCGCGACGATGCGCAGCACCGCTCGCCGACCACGGAGGCGACGCCCTGCCCCGCTCCCGCCCGCGGCGTCTCGGTCGTCGTCCCGGTCTACGACAGCGCGACCATCCTGCCGCGGCTCGTCGAGCGGCTCGCGCCGGTGCTGCGCGCGGTCGCGCGCGACTACGAGCTGATCCTGGTCAACGACGGCAGCCGCGACGCGAGCTGGAGCGTCATCGAGGAGCTCGCCCGCACGCACGACTGGGTGCGCGGCATCGACCTGATGCGCAACTACGGTCAGCACAACGCGCTCCTCTGCGGGATCCGCGCGGCGCGCCACGAGGTCGTCGTCACCATGGACGACGACCTGCAGCACCCGCCCGAGGAGATCCCGCGGCTGCTCGCCGAGCTCGACCGCGGCCACGACGTGGTCTACGGCGCGCCGCTGCACGAGCAGCACGGCTTCCTGCGCGACGTCGCCTCGCGCGTCACCAAGCTCGCGCTCGCGCAGACCATGGGCGCGCCGATCGCGCGAAAGGTGAGCGCGTTCCGCGCGCTGCGCACGCGGCTGCGCGACGCGTTCGCCGCCTACGACGGCTTCTTCGTCTCGATCGACGTGCTGCTCACCTGGGGCACGACGCGCTTCTCCGCGGTCCCCGTCGAGCACGCGCCGCGGCAGGACGGCACGTCGAACTACACCTTCCGCAAGCTCGTCACGCACGCGATGAACATGATGACGGGCTTCAGCGTCTTCCCGCTGCAGATCGCGAGCCTGGTCGGCTTCGGCTTCACGCTCTTCGGGCTCGCGGTGCTCGCGTACGTGATCGGGCGCTACCTGATCCAGGGCAGCAGCGTGCCGGGCTTTCCGTTCCTCGCCTCGGTGATCGCGATCTTCTCGGGCGCGCAGCTCTTCGCGCTCGGCATCATCGGCGAGTACCTCGCGCGCGTGCACTTCCGGACGATGAACCGTCCGCCGTACACGGTGCGCTCGCTCAGCGAGCCGGCGTCGGCGGAGACGACTGCGTCGGCGGCGTCAACCACAGATGGAAGCGCAGCTTCACCTCGGCGGTGAGGAAGCCGAGCCGCTGGTAGAGCCGCTGCGCCGCGACGTTGTGCGCCTGGGTGACGACCTGCACGCGCTTCGCGCCGTGGGCCTGCGCCCAGCGCACGACCTCGGCGACCAGCGCGCGGCCGCCCCTGCGCTGGCGGTACGGCTCGTCGACGCCGACGAGCTCCAGATCGCACAGCTCGCCGTGCAGCTTGCAGCAGGCGAAGCCCAGCGCCTCCGCGCCCGGGGCCTCGCGCGCCACCAGCACCGCGTCGGCCGAGCCGCCGAGCGCGTTGCGGATCCAGGTCCGGTAGAGACGCTCGACGTCGCCGGTCGGAAAGCGCGGGTCGAAGGCGTAGCGGCTCACGCGCGACACCTGCTCCGCGATCCGCTCGAGGCGCGGGAGCTCGTCCGCACGCGCCGGCTCGAGGACGTAGCGCTCGTCTTCCGCGCAGCTCGGTAGCGGCGTCGCCGTCGAGCGCTCGAAGACCACGCGCACGTCGACCAGGTGAAAGCCGCGCGCCTCGGCGACGAGCAGCGTCGCGAGGTCGTCCGCCGCGGCGGCGAAGTACACGCACTCGAGGCCGGCCGCGCGCGCCTCGTCCAGAAGACGATCGGCGGTCGCCTCGTCGAGACGTTCGATCCGCGCGCGTCCGATCGGACGGCCGAAGAAGTCCGAGTCCCAGGCGAGTCGTTCGACGAGCGCCGCCATCGCGTCAAAGCTCGCGGAACGAGCACACCGTGTCGATGACCTCGTCCTGCTCGGCGTCGGTCAGCGACACGAACATCGGCAGACGCAGCAGCCGCTCGCTGACGTCCTCCGCGACCGGGCAATCT
Source organism: Candidatus Binatia bacterium (assembly GCA_036563615.1). Lineage (NCBI taxonomy): Bacteria > Candidatus Binatota > Binatia (SeqCode) > Binatia bacterium. Next base: position 7,238 of record DATCMB010000020.1, on the reverse strand, counting down.
CCGGGTCGCCCGCCGAGCTTGCGGCCCATCGGCGAGAGGTGCAGCGGCAGGTAGTGGAACACGGCAAGGATGCCGCGCTCCTTGAGCCGCGCGATCAGGCGCGTGCGCGCGTCACACGACGGCAGCAGCAGGTAGTACATGTGGTACGTCTGCTCGCGGTCCGGCGGCACGATCGGCGTGCGCACCCCGTGCTCCGCCGCCCACGCGGCGAGCCCTTCGTGGTAGCGCGACCAGAGATGCGCGCGACGCTCCTGGATCGTTCGCCACTCGCAGAGCTGCCCGTACAGGAACGCCGCGAGCACGTCCGACATCAGGTAGCTCGAGCCGACGTCGACCCAGCGGTAGCGGTCGACCTCGCCGCGGAAGAAGCGGCTGCGGTCGGTGCCCTTCTCGCGCAGGATCTCGGCGCGCTCGATGTAGCCCGGGTCGTTGATCAGCAGCGCGCCGCCCTCGCCGCAGGTGACGTTCTTGGTTTCGTGAAAGCTCTGCGTCGCGAGGTGCCCGAGCGTTCCCAGGTGACGTCCGCGGTACTTGCCGAAGAGACCGTGCGCGTTGTCCTCGATCACCGCGAAGCCGCGTCGATCGGCGAGCTCGAGGATCGGATCCATCTCGCACGCGACGCCCGCGTAGTGCACCGGCACGACGGCGCGCGTGCGCGGACCGATGCATCCCTCGAGCAGGCGCTCGTCGAGGTTCAGCGTGTCGGGTCGGATGTCGACGAAGCGCGGGCGTGCGCCGTGCAGCACGAAGGCGTTCGCGGTCGAGACGAAGGTGAACGACGGCACGACGACCTCGTCGCCGGGCTCGAGCTCGAGGAGCAGCGCCGCGATCTCGAGCGCGTGCGTGCACGAGGTGGTGAGCAGCGCGCGCCGCACGCCGAGCGTCGCTTCGAGAAACTCGTGGCAGCGGCGCGAGTACTCCTGATCGCCCGCGATCTGCCCGATCCGCATCGCGTGCGCGATGTACTCGAGCTCGCGTCCGACGAGCGACGAGCGATGGAACGGGATGCGGTAGCCGCCCGCGCTCGCGTCCGGCGAGTCGCGCTCGCTCACGATGGCGCTCCCTCGTCGCCGAGGACGTACGCGTCGGCGAAGCGTCCACGGCGCGCGCAGTCCGGCATCCCGCGGTTGTCGTACAGCCCGTCGATCACGTAGGGCACCCGCTCCGACAGCAGGTAGAGCACGCTGCGGTCGCGCATCAAGAGCGGCACCACGACCACGCTCTCGCCTCCGTGCGATCGCGCTCGAGGCGCGGCTCGTCTCGCCGCGTCCGCGCTGCGACCCGCGGCTACGGTCGGCGACGCGCGCATGGTAGGAGCGTTGCGCCGCGCGGTCGAGCAAGACGAGTCCGGTCCTGCTGCCGCGCCGCTCGGGAGGATCGATGCGCGTCGGCAGCGTGAAGGAGATCTGGCGCTACCCCGTCAAGTCGATGGCGGGCGAGCGTCTCGCACGAACGGACGTCGGGATGCAGGGGCTCGCGGGCGACCGCGGCTGGGCCGTGCGCGACGAGCAGCGCGGCGGCATCCGCGGCGCGAAGAAGATCCCCGACCTGATGCGCTGCGCGGCGCGTTACCTCGGCGAGCCGACGCTCGCACGCGCGGGCGACGTCGAGATGCGCCTGCCGGACGGCGGCATCGTGCGCAGCGACGCGCCCGACGTCCACGAGCGCCTCAGCGCGGCGCTCGGCACGCCGGTCACGCTGTGGCCGCTGCAGCCCGCGGACAAGCTCGACCACTACCGCCGCGGCGCTCCGACGCACGACGACCTCGAGCAGGAGCTCCGCTCGATGTTCGGCCTCGAGCCCGACGAGCCGCTGCCGGACCTCTCCGGGCTGCCGCCCGAGCTGTACGAGTTCGAGTCGCCGCCGGGGACCTACTTCGACGCCTTCCCGCTGCTGCTGCTGACCGAGGCGTCGCTCGCCCACCTGCAGAGCCTCTTGCCCGACTCGCAGATCGACGTGCGCCGCTTCCGGCCGAACTTCCTGATCGCGACGCCGGACGCCGAGCCGAGCTTCGTCGAGAGCGCCTGGACGGGACGTCGCTTGCGGATCGGCGGCATGGTCGCCGAGGCGACGATCCACTGCATGCGCTGCGTGATGACCACGCTGCCGTTCGACGACCTGCCGAAGGACCCGCGCATCATGCGCACGCTGGTGCGCGACGCGAAGCAGTGCCTCGGGGTCTACGCGCGCGTCGTCGAGCCGGGACAGGTCACGCAAGGCGACCCGGTCGAGCTCCTCTAGCCGCGTCGCGAGCCGGATGCGCTCGCTGGGCGAGGACCGCGCTCAGGCGTGCTCGTCGAGCAGGCCCTGGTAGCGAGCGAGGATCTTCTTCACGTAGCGCGAGCCGCGCGCGCGGTGCTTCGGCATGCTCGAGACCCGCGTCGGGCCCATGTTGTAGGCCGCCATCGCGAGGTACGGGTCGCCGAACTGCTCGAGGAGCTGGGTCAGGTAGCTGAGCCCGAGCCGGACGTTGAGCACCGGGTGGACGAGCGTCGTGCGCCCCTGCCAGGGCACCCCGACCTCCTTGGCGACGGCCTTGGCCGTGGACGGCCGGAGCTGCGTCAGGCCGACCGCGCCGCGCGGGCTGTTGGCGGTCGGCGAGCAGGTGCTCTCGACCTCGACCATCGCCATCACGAACATCGGGTCGTAGCCGTGGCGCTCGGCCTCCTGATGGATCGCCTCGGCGATGCGGGCGCGCTCCGAGCGGTTCAGCGTCGGCCGGCAGCGCGAAACCGCGGCGAACAGGCGCTCGCGGACCACCTCCGCCTCCGGCCGCTCGACGGTCGAGGTCGCCTCGTTTGCGGCCTTCGTCGCGGTCGCGACCGCGGGCTGCGGCTGCTGCACGGCGGCCGGCCGTGCCGCCCGCTCGGCCTCCAGGACCTCCGCCGCCCGCCTGGGGGCCAGGTCCGAGGACAGGAAGACCGCGATCGATCCGCTGACGGTCGCGGCCAGGGCTGCCCGGGTGGCGAAGGCGGAGAGCGTCCGCCAGGCAAGCGCACCACGGGACGCCGACGGGGCGGAAGGCTGCGCGTCGGCGGCTGCGAGTACAGGTGAATCGGTCATGGGAACGTCCAGTCGCCGAGCGTAACGCGCTGCGTCAAACCCACAAGCGTGGGTTTGCCCAGAAAGTCTCATGGCTAGGATGAGCGCGGCTGAACCCCGCCTCGGATGGCCCAGGGATGGGCCTGGGGCGGGAGCCGCAACGGAGACTCCGCTGGGGGGTCGCGGCTGGGCTCGGGCGGTCTGTCTTGAGGCGACCCTTACGTCAGCACACGGGAGCGCCGTCCACAACCCCAGAATTTCGGTCGGCCCGGATAGCGAAACACCGGGCGCCGGCCAGCGGCGCCGCCATGCGAGGTGCCGGGGGCGGGACTCGAACCCGCACGGGGCTCACGCCCCAGGGGATTTTAAGTCCCCTGTGTCTGCCGATTTCACCACCCCGGCCGGGGTGTGGCGTCGCTCACTCGGCGGCCGGCACGCCGCGCGCGTCGTCGCCGGGACCGCGCTCGACCTCGAGCAGCCGCACGCCGCCGTTGCCGTCGCCGGTCAGCGCCGCCTCGCCGGCGAGCAGCCGACGTAACGCCGTGCCGGCGAGCTCGGCCCGCCAGCCGGTGCTCAGACGACCGGTGCGCCGTCCCGCCGCGAGCAGCTGCACGTCGGCCCGGGTGCCGAGCAGCGACGGCTCGATGCGACGCTGGGCCGCGATCTGCGCGATCAGGGCGAGCCCCAGCGCGACGCTCGGACCGACGTCCTCGTCGACCGGCGGCTCGCCGCGCGCCGGCAGGCGCAGGTCCTTCGGATCGAGCGCGAGCCCGCGCTCGATCGCCGCGAAGATCTCGTCCGCGATCGCACCCCGCACGTGCCGCGGCTCGAGGCCGCGGACCTTGGCGAGCTGCTCGCGCGTCCGCGGCGGACGCTGCACGATGCCGGCGAGCGCCAGGTCCGGTAGCACGAAGCGCGGCGGGATGTCGCGCGCCATCGCGACCCGCTCGCGCCAGGCCGCCACCTCCTGCGCGACCCCGCGCGCCTTGCCGCGCAGGCTGCGGCTACCCTTGATCCGCCACCAGGCCGTCTCGGCCTCCGGCGGACCAGCGACCTTGAGGCGCAGGTTCTCGCACTCCTCCTCGATCCAGGCGAGCGTGCCGGCGGCGCGCGCGCGCTCGACCAGCGCACGGTGCATCGGCAGCAGGTGCTCGACGTCCGCCGCCGCGTACGCGATCTGGCTCTCGTCGAGCGGGCGGCGCGTCCAGTCCGTGAGGCGGTCGCCCTTCGCGAGCGTGGCGCCGGTGAGCGCCGTCACCAGGCGGCCGAGCGCCGCGAAGCCGAGGCCGACGAACGCGGCCGCGATCTGCGTGTCGAACAGCCGGCTCGGTCGCGTGCCGCAGGCGAGCCACAGCACCTCGAGGTCCTGCTCCGCCGCGTGGCAGATCATCAGCCCGGGGCTCTCGAGCAGGCGTCGCAGCGGCGCCACGTCGACCGCGATCGGGTCGATCACGGCGATGCCCGACGACCACGAGAGCTGCACCAGCGCGAGGTGCGGGAAGTACGTCCGCTCGCGGTGGAACTCGGTGTCGAGCCCATAGGCGGGCTCGGAGACGACGGTGTCGACGAGCCGCTCGAGCCCCTCCGCGTCGTCGATCCACAGCGGCTTCGTCACGCCGCGACTATAGCGACGGCGGCGAACGCTGCCCACTGTCGAGCGTCGCGTGCGAGCTTCGACGCGGGCCGAGCGCGCCGTCGCCGGGTCGCGTGCGGGCGACGGCGGCTCCGACGGGCGGCTCGCAGCCGGCCCGTCGTGTCACCGGTGCGCGGGCGCCTGGCGGCGTCGCCGTGTGGCGCGCCGGGCCGACGCCCGCCGGCTCGAATCAACAGGCGGCGGTGAGAATCGAACTCACGAATAAAGGTTTTGCAGACCTTCCCCTTAGCCACTTGGGTACGCCGCCCGGGGAATTCGAACGAGCGCGACGCGAACGCGTGCGCGTCGAACGAGCTACCATACGCGCCGGTAGCGCGCTAGCGAGCTCGTGCTTTGGCGCTCTCAGCGCGGCTCGGTTTCGGCGGAGGACTTGCGGCGCGCCGGCTGCGCCCGCTTCACGTCCGCGAGGTGCGAGCGCGCGACCGCGGCCCACTCGCTGCCCGGCTCGAGCTCGAGGAAGCGCTCCCAGTGCTTGCGCGCGAGCGCCCAGCTCGAGAGCTTCTCGGCGACCAGCGCGAGGTTGAAGTGCGCGTCGGCGTAGCCCGGCCAGAGCGCGATCGCGCGGCGGTACGCGCGCGTCGCGCCGAGCAGGTCGCCCATCTCGTCGCAGGCGTTGCCCAGGTTGAAGTGCGTCCGCGGGTTCTCCGAGTCGAGCACGGTCGCGCGCGCGTACATCTCCCGCGCGCGCGAGAACTCGCCGAGCTCGTAGTAGATGTTGCCGAGGTTGATCAGCGACGGCACGTGCGTCGGATCGATCTTGAGCGCGCGCTGGTACGCGGCGATCGCGGTCGGGTAGCTCGAGCGGTCGCGATCGGCCCAGAAGCCGACGTCGAACCACGCGTCGGCGGACTCGGCGTCGGGCCGCACGTCCATCCGGCGCGGCTTCGGCTTGATCGCCGCCATCGGGAAGCGGAACTCGAGCTGGCCGCGCAGCTTCGGCGCGAGTCGCTGGATGACCTGCGAGAGCGTCAAGCCAGCACCGAGCAGCTCGTCGACCTGACGCAGGACGCGCAGGTCGGCGAAGCGGTAGCCGACGCCGTTCGGCAGCTGCACGGGGTTGATCAGACCGCGGCGCGCGAGGCTCTGGCGGCGCGCCCAGGTGACGCGCGGATACAGCCGCGCCGCGTGACGGGCCGGGACGAGGTCGTTGAGCTCGGGCGGATCGGGCAACGGATCGGAGGTCGAGGCGCACACCAGATTCAGGAACTGCGCCTCGGTGAGCGTTCGCTCGGCGGCGACGGCGGTCGCGCGTCCGCCGTTGCCGAGCACGAGGTAGTCGAGCGAGCGTCCGCGCGCGACGCGTCCACCCGCGTTGCGCACCAGCTCGCGTGCGAGGCGCCGATCACAGGACAGCAGGCGCCCGGTGAAGCCGATTCGTTTACCCGCTAGCGGCGAATGCTGCACCTCGTCCACACAACCACCCCGGTTGCGGCTCCGTTTGCGGACACGCCGGACGTCTCGACGCGCCCCACCTCGATTGGCGCTCGCTTCGCGCAAAAGACGCCGCGTGTCAAGAAGTCCGGTCGTGCGCGTGCGCTCGCTTGCGGTGCTCGAGCTCGAGCCGGGCTCAGCCGACGTGGCTCGTCAGCACGGACTCCCGCGCCAGCGTTTGTACTTGACGCACGGCCGCCTCGATCGTCGGCGCCTGGGCCGAGACGCCGAGGTCGGGGACCGTGGCGACGTACGCCCCGCTCTGCTCGCTCCACTCGACGACGATGCGATGGCGGAACGGAGCGCTCGCCGGCGACGAAGCGGAGTTGCCCGGACGTGCGTAGCGCGTGCTCGACGTCACGGTGCCTGCACCGGCGTCCCCTGCGGTGCGTCCGCGCGCCTTGCTGACGACGAGCCGGCGACCATGGAACTCCGTGTCGTTGAGGCTTTCGATCGCGGCGTCGGCGGCGTCGCCGTCCGCCATCTCGACGAAGGCGAAGCCACGACTGCGGCCGGTCTCACGGTCGTGGATGATCCGGATGCTGCTGACGGTGCCGAAGGCGGTGAACGTCGCGCGGAGCTCGTCTTCGGTCGTGGCGAACGGGAAGTTGCTCACGAATAACGTGTTCGACGCCATGGCGAACGCCTAACACGGCCCGCGCGCGCTAGGCTAGAAAGAAATCCGCCAGCGCCTCCCGTGAGCAGGGGGATGAGAGAGCGGGTGACCGGGGTCGAACCGGCGACCTCAACCTTGGCAAGGTTGCGCTCTAGCCAACTGAGCTACACCCGCAAAGCGTTACGACTCGCTGTTGGTGCCGTAGATAATGAACGAGCGGCTGGGGAGCAATTGCCGATCGCGAAATTCTCCCGCCGCGCGTCGGAACGGAGAGGGTGGGATTCGAACCCACGGTACCCTTTTGGGGGTACACGCGATTTCCAGTCGCGCCCGTTCGACCACTCCGGCACCTCTCCATTGCAATTTCGCCCCCGTGCGGTGCTCGGTGACCGCGCTGCGCGCGTTCACCTGCGCTCCTCCGATGGGCCTCGTCGGTCGGGCAAAGCCCTCCCTCCTCGCAGCAATTTCGCCCCCGTGCGGTGCTCGGTGACCGCG